>JASLBO010000059.1 GCA_030146605.1 Sphingomonas sp.
CCCCGCGGGCGGTGTCTCGACCTATAAGGGCGAGGTCGCCTGGGCGCCGATCCGCGACGTTCGTTTCCGCGCCGGCTACAATCGCGCGATCCGCGGCGCCAACATTTCGGAGCTGTTCGCGGCGCAGGGCCTCGGCAACATTTCCGCACAGGATCCGTGCGCTGGCGCCACCCCCACCGCCACCGCGGCCCAGTGCGCGGCGACCGGCGTTTCGGCCGCGCAATATGGCCATATCATCGAATGCCCGAGCGAGGTCTGCGTCGCGCAGGGCGGCGGCAACCCGGCGCTGCGGCCCGAACAGGCCGACACCTATACCGCGGGCGTCGTCTTCTCGCCGCGCTTCCTGCGGCGCTTCTCGCTCTCGATCGACTATTTCGACATCAAGGTCCGGGATTATATTTCATCGATCCCCGCATCGCTGACGATCAGCCAATGCATCCAGACCGGTGATCCGTTCTTCTGCTCGCTGTTCCACCGCGACCCGCGCAACGGCGTGTTGTTCGGCGAACAGGGCTATGTCGTATCGACGACGCTGAACACCGGATCGCTCAAGACAGCGGGTGTCGACGTGGGCGCCAATTATGCGTTCGATACCGGGTTCGGCGGGTTCAGCGCGTCCTTCATCGGCACCTGGCTCAAGGAACACCGCACCGAACCGCTGCCGGGTCTCGGCAGCTATGATTGCGTGGGATTGTTCGGCCCCACCTGCGGTCAGCCCAGCCCCGAATGGCGGCATCAGGCGCGCCTCAGCTGGTCGGACACCACCAGGATCGCGTCGGTCTCGCTCAACTGGCGCTATATCGGCGGGACCAAGCTGACCAACAACACCGACGATCCGTTCCTCACCGGTCCCGCCTATGTCCTGAATGCGAGCCTGCCGGCCTACAGCTATTTCGATCTGGCGCTCACCGCGCGGGTGCAGGAGAATATCAGCTTCCGCGCCGGAGTGAACAATCTGCTCGACAAGGATCCGCCGGCGATCGCGCAGGGGCTGCTGTACAGCTTCGGCAACGGCAACACCTATCCTGGCACATATGATGTGGCGGGCCGCACCTTCTTCATCGGGTTCAACGCCGAGTTCTGATCCGCCATCGGATGCACACCATTCCGCATGGCGAAGGGGTGAGATCTCCCCTTTCGATATGCGGAATGGCTCATCTGGCGGGATCAGCCTGTGGCGGATTCACGGCGATATACCGGATTCGTTCATGTGGCCGCCGCCATGAGCCGGTCGTCGCCCTGGCCACGGACAGCAATTCACGCCGGGGCGACAACCACTCTTCCGCTGCACTCAGGGATTAACGCTGCGCCAGCGCGGCGTCGCTGGCGAGCTTGTCGGCACGCTCGTTGTCGGGATGGCCGGCATGGCCCTTCACCCAGACCCATTCGACGCGGTGGGGCTTCGCCGCCGCGAGCAGTTCCTGCCACAGTTCGGCATTCTTGACCGGCTTCCTGTCCGCAGTCCGCCAGCCGTTTTTCAGCCAGCCATGGATCCACTTGGTCAGCCCGTCCATGACATAGCGGCTGTCGGTCGATAGCGTGACGCGGCAGGGGCGCTTGAGCGCGTTGAGGCCCTGGATCGCGGCCATCAGCTCCATGCGGTTGTTGGTGGTGTGCGGCTCGCCGCCCGACAATTCCTTCTCGACGCCGCCCATGCGCAGCAATACGCCCCAGCCGCCGCGTCCGGGATTGCCCTTGCACGCACCATCGGTGGCGATCTCGACATGCTGTAGTTCGGTCATGCGAAGAGTTCGGCTTCCATCGTGCAGTAAAAATCGTAGCGGCGCAGATAGGCGAGCGGATCCTTGCGCGTGACCATCGCGTCGGCAGGCGTGTTGAGCCAGTCCCACGCCCGGCTCAGCAGAAAACGTAGCGCCGCGCCTTCGGCCAGAACCGGCAGCGCCGCGCGCTCCTCGTCGCCGAGCCCGAAGCTTCGGGCGTAGCCATCGACCAACGCGCGCCCGACGGGGGGGTGATACTCGTTTCCGGTCGCGTCGAACGCCCAGGCGCCGTGCATGACGGCGAGATCGAACGCGCGAATGTCGGTGCTGGCGAAATAGAAGTCGATCAGTCCGGTCACTTCGTCGCCCAGCATCAGGACATTGTCGGGAAACAGATCGGCATGGATCGCGCTCGTCGGCAGATGTTGCGGCCAACGCTGCAAGACGCGGTCAAGCGCTTCGGAAACCCGGTCGAACAGCCCCGGCTCGATCCTGTCCAGGTCGCGCCCGCAGCGCTGGAGTTGGGCTGCCCAGGTCTGCGATCCCATCGAATTGGGGCGATCGACGGCGAAGTCTACGAGGCTGGCGTGCATCCGCCCCATCGCCGCGCCTGCCGCTCGAGCCTGATTCTGCGTGGGGTGCGTGACCGACACGCCCGGCAGGAACTTGATCAGACAGGCCGGCCGCCCCTCCAGTTCGTGGATCTCGCGGCCGTCGCGGTCCTTGATCGCCGGCGGCACCGGCAGGCCCTTCGCCGCCAGATGATCGAGCAGCGCCATGAAATAAGGCAGGTCATCCGCCGCGACGCGCTTCTCGTACAGCGTCAGGATGAAACGGCTCTCGGTGGTGTCGACCAGATAGTTCGAATTCTCGACGCCCTCGGCGATGCCCTTGGCGGACACGAGTTCGCCAACATCGAACTTCGCGAGGAAGTGCGCCAGCGCTTCCGCCGATACCTGTGTGTAAACCGCCATATTCGCCCCCGTGCGCCTGGATCAGGCCGCCTCGAGGCCGCGGGGCAGCTTGAAGGCGATATTCTCGGCGACCGTCTCGACTTCGCGCTCGTTCACCTCGAAGCGCGTGCCGAGCCACTCGACGACTTCGCGCACCAGCAGTTCGGGCGCCGAGGCCCCGGCGGTCAGCCCGACCTTGGTCACCCCGTCGAACCAGGCGAAGTCGATATCGTCGGCGCGCTGGATCAGCGTCGAGCACGTCCCGTTGCGTATCGCGACTTCGACCAGCCGCATCGAGTTGGACGATTTGGGCGAGCCGATCACCAGCACCAGATCGACCTGCTCGGCGAGCGCCTTGACCGCACCCTGGCGGTTCGAAGTCGCGTAGCAGATGTCGTCGGCGCCCGGCGCGAGGATCGCGGGGAACCGCCCTTTGAGGACCGCGAGCACCGCTGCGGTATCGTCGACCGACAGCGTGGTCTGGGTGAGGAAGGCGAGGTTTTCGGAGTCGGCGACCGTCACCGCTTCGGCATCCTCCACCGTCTCGATCAGCGTCATCGCCCCATCCGGCACCTGGCCGAAAGTGCCGATCACTTCAGGATGGCCGGCATGACCGATGAAGAGGATGTGCCGCCCTGCCGCGACCAGACGCTCGGCCTGGCGATGCACCTTGGAGACGAGCGGGCAGGTGGCGTCGAGATAGGAGAGGCCGCGCTCTGCGGCCTTGGCCGGCACCGCCTTGGGCACGCCGTCGGGGACCTGATCGAGCTCCTCGACGAAGATCGCGCCCTGCGCCCTGAGCGTGTCGACGACATATTTGTTGTGGACGATCTCGTGCCGGACATAGACCGGGGCGCCATATTTCTCGATGGCGAGTTCGACGATGCGGATCGCGCGATCCACCCCGGCGCAGAAGCCGCGCGGCGCGGCAATGAGCAGTTCGAGCGGCGGTTTGGTGGTCGCGTCCATGACAGGCCGGGCTCTACGCGATTGCTTGCGCGTGCGAAAGCCGGTTCCTATGGTGCCGCGATTATCCGGGCCGCGCGTGCGTGGCCCGTTGTTCCGTCTGAAAGGTGTATCGCCCGTGTCGCTCGCCAAGCTCGCCGTCCCCGCCCTGATCCTGCTGGCCGCCGGCGGCTGTTCCCGTACTGGCGAGATCGCCGAGGGCGGCATCACTGCGATCCGTTCGGCCTGTCCGCATATCGGGGTGCCCGCGGGCACCGGCGACGTGACCCTGTTCAACCCGGCAAACAGCCGCGAGGCGAGCGCGATCGACGTGAACGCGGTGCTCACCAACGTTCAGTCGACCTGCGACGAGACGGGTCCGCAGATCCAGGCCAACCTCACCTTCGACGTGCTTGCGCGGCGCAACCAGCCCGGGCCGGCGCGCGACGTCACCTTGCCTTATTTCATCACCGTGGTGCGCGGCGGCACGAACGTTACCGCGAAGCGCATCGGGCAGGTCACCCTCCGTTTCGCCGAGGGCCAGCTTCGCGCGCAGACGAGCGGGCAGGCGAGTGCCAATATCGATCGCGCCGCGGCGACTTTGCCCGAGGAAGTGCGCAAGCGGCTCACCGAGAAGCGCAAGGCGGGCGATCAGGCCGCCGCGATGGATCCGCTCGCCGATCCCGCGATCCGCTCGGCGGTGCTCGCCTCGACCTTCGAGGCACTGGTCGGCTTCCAGCTGACCGAGGACCAGCTGAAGTACAATGTAACGCGCTGAACCGGATTGACTCGCTTCGGCCGCGCAGCCAAGGCTGCGCAGGTCGATGACGGGCAACCGGCATGGGCACGCGCGGGAGAGTGGCGGTCCTTTGAGGGGCGCCCGCCGAAGGAGCAACCGCCCCGGAATCTCTCAGGCATCAGGGACCGCGCGCGCTGTGACACTCTGGAAAGCGCCGCTCGAGAAGCGGCCACCGAAGGGGTAAGCGGCACTCTCTGTGAGGGGTGTCGTGAAAGCTCTCAGGTTCCGTGACAGAGGGGGCGAGGGACTTGCGCGCACCGATGTGCGTTCGGACTCTCGTTCTAATCCTTTGTGCGGAGTGCCCCGATGAGCCGAGACGTCCATAACGGCCCGACCGACGAATTCACCGAGGCCCGCGGCACGGCGTACAGCCATGATTCCGACGCGGGCGAGGAAATGGTCGAGGTCCAGCAGCTCCCGCTCGACAGCTGGCACCGCGCGAAGGGCGGCCGCATGGTCGCGTTCGCCGGCTACGAGATGCCCGTCCAATATGAAGGCATCATGGCCGAGCATCTCTGGACGCGCGCGCATGCCGGATTGTTCGACGTCAGCCATATGGGCCAGCTGTTGTTCTCGGGACCCGAGGTCGATGCCGAGCTCGAGACCTTGTTGCCCGGCGATATCAAGGGGCTGGGCGAGGGACGCATGCGCTACTCGCTGCTGCTCGCCGACAATGGCGGCATCCACGACGATTTGATGCTCACTCGGCTCGGACAGGACAATGCCTTCGAGGTCGACGGCGGCGCCTTCTACATGGTCGTCAACGGTGCGACCAAATGGGACGATCTCGGCGTGCTGCGCGAGCATCTGCCGGATGAGGTCTCGATCAACCATCTCGACGAGCAGGCGCTGCTGGCGCTGCAGGGCCCGGAGGCAGTGACCGCGCTCGATCGCGTCGTGCCCGGCGTTTCCTCTCTCACATTCATGACCGCCGCTTCGTTCGAATGGAACGGCAACCCGCTCTGGGTGAGCCGATCGGGCTATACCGGCGAGGACGGTTTCGAGATTTCGCTGCCCGGCGATGCCGCCGAAGCCTTCGCCGAGACGCTGTGCGCGCAGCCCGAAGTCAAGCCAATCGGGCTTGGGGCGCGCGATTCGCTGCGGCTCGAGGCGGGGCTGCCGCTCTACGGCCATGATCTCGATCTGGAGACCACGCCGGTCGCAGCCGATCTCGGCTTCGCCTTGTCGAAGCGCCGCCGAGAAGAGGGCGGTTTCCCCGGCCACGCGCGGATCATGGCCGAACGCGAAGGCGCCGCGATCGTCAAGCGCGTCGGGCTGATCGTCGAAGGCCGCCAGCCGGTGCGCGAAGGTGCGGCGGTGGTCGATGCCGATGGCAGCGAAGTCGGCAAGGTGACCAGCGGGGGGTTCGCGCCCTCGGTCCAGAAGGCGATCGCGATGGCCTATGTGCCGGTCGCGCTCGCAGTGCCGGGCACGCGCATCACGCTCGCCCAGCGCGGCAAAGTTCATCACGCGGAGGTCGTGGCGATGCCCTTCGTCCCACATCGCTACGTCAGAAAGGGGTAATATGAGCCGCTATTTCACCGAAGATCATGAGTGGATCCAGGTCGACGGCGACACCGCGACCGTGGGCATCACCGAATATGCGCAGAGCCAGCTCGGCGACATCGTATTCGTCGAGACCCCCGAAGAGGGCAAGACCGTCAGCAAGGGCGACGACGCCGCGGTGGTCGAGAGCGTCAAGGCCGCGTCCGACGTCTATGCCCCGGTCGCCGGCACGGTGATCGAGGGGAATGCCGCGCTCGCCGACAATCCGGCGCTGGTCAACGACGATCCCGAGGGCGAGGGCTGGTTCTTCAAGCTGACGCTCGCCGATCCGGGCGAGCTCGACGCGCTGATGGACGAAGCCGCGTACCAGGATTTCGTGAGCAAGCTTTAAGTCCCCCTCCCGCTTGCGGGAGGGGTTAGGGGAGGGCGTGGCCGCAGGCGGACTGCTCTCCGATCTTTTCAGCCCCTCCCCAGACCCCTCCCGCAAGCGGAAGGGGAGAAGGAAGAACAATGCGCTATCTGCCCCTTACTCCGTCCGACCGCGAGGCGATGCTCGCCACGATCGGCGCCCGGTCGATCGACGATCTCTTCGTCGATGTCCCCGAAGCCGCCCGGCTCGACGGACCGGTCCACGGCCTGCCCAATCACGCCAGCGAACTCGCGGTCGAACGGCACATGTCGGCGCTGGCGAAGAAGAATCTGGCCGCCGGCGATGTGCCTTTCTTCCTCGGCTGCGGGGCCTATCGCCACCATGTCCCGGCTTCGGTCGACCACATCATCCAGCGCGGCGAGTTCCTGACTGCCTACACGCCGTACCAGCCCGAAATCGCACAGGGCACGTTGCAGGTGATGTTCGAATTCCAGACCCAGGTCGCGCGGCTGCTCGGCTGCGACGTGGCGAACGCGTCGATGTACGACGGCTCGACCGCGTGCTGGGAGGCGATCACCATGGCGCGGCGGGTGACGAAGCGCGGCAAGGCGATCCTCTCCGGCGGGCTGCATCCGCACTATGTCTCGGTCGCCAACACGATGGCGAAGTTCACCGGCGACCAGCTGGTCACCTCGCTGCCGACGTTCAGCCCCGAGCCGGATACGCTCGATCTGATCAATTCGATCGACGATGATACGTCGTGCGTCGTGGTCCAGTACCCCGACATCCTGGGCCGCATCGAGGACATGACCGCACTCGCGGAGGCATGCCATGCCAGGAAGGCGCTGCTGATCGCGGTGGTCACCGAGCCGGTGGCATTGGGGGCGATCAAGTCGCCGGGCGAGATGGGCGCGGATATCGTCGTCGGCGAGGGCCAGTCGCTCGGCGTCGGGCTGCAGTTCGGCGGGCCCTATGTCGGGCTGTTCGCCTGTTCCGAGAAATTGGTGCGACAGATGCCCGGGCGGCTCTGCGGGGAGACCGTGGACGCCGAGGGCAAGCGCGGCTTCGTGCTGACGCTGTCGACTCGCGAGCAGCATATCCGCCGTGAGAAGGCGACGTCGAACATCTGCACCAGCTCGGTGCTCTGCGCGCTGGCGATGTCGGCGCACATGACACTGCTGGGCGAAGCGGGGCTGCGCCGGCTCGCCGAGCTCAACCACGTATCCGCAAGTGCCGCCGCCGACCGGGTGGCCGAAGTCAACGGTGTCGAGCTGGTGACGGACCGCTTCTTCAACGAATTCACGCTGAAGCTCTCGAAGGAAGCCCGCCCGGTAGTCCGCAACCTGGCGGACAAGGGCATCCTCGCCGGCGTGTCGCTCGGCCGGCTCTATCCCGATGCGCCCGAGCTCGCGAACGGCCTCGTCGTCGCGGTCACCGAAACCACTACCGAGGAGGACGTCGAGACGCTTGCCTCCGCACTCGAGGAGGCGCTGGCATGACGATCAACCAGAGCGGCTGGCGCCCCACCACCCCGCAGGCGGGCGAGGCTTCGGGCGGGACTTCCACCGGCAATCGCGCGCTGATGCTCGAAGAGCCGCTGATCTTCGAGATCGCCGGCACGGGGACGACCGGCGTCGACATTCCGCTTCCGGCGACGCCGGGCAGCCGGCTCAGCTCGCTGGCGCGCGCAGCGCCGGTCGAGCTTCCGGGC
>JASLBO010000494.1 GCA_030146605.1 Sphingomonas sp.
GTTGTCGCGGCGCCGTTCGGTGCGCTGCTGGCAAAGCGGATCGAGCCCAAGAAGCTGATGCTGATGGTTGTCGTCGTGCTGACGCTGACCAGCGTGTACAATCTGTATCTTGCGCTGCGGTAAGTAGCGGCCGCTCCTGACCTCGTCATCCCGGCCAGGGTGGGGATCCCGAGTTATTCTGCTCAACGGTCCTGCTTGGCTCTGAGCCCCGGCTTTTGCCGGGGTGACAGGACGCGCGGAAACCTTCAACCGCTCGATCAATTTCGCATCACTGATCGTCCCACTCGATCAATGCCAGTGAACCTTCCCATTAGCATTGCGCTGCAGCACGCCTATATCCCGCATTGCAACACAACGCCTTTGGAGGAAAATTCGCATGGCGCTCATCGGAAGCACGATCAAGCCTTTCACCGCGCAGGCATATAAGGAAGGCAAGTTCGTCGAGGTCACCGATGCCGACACCCGCGGCAAATGGGCGGTGTTCTTCTTCTACCCGGCGGACTTCACCTTCGTGTGCCCGACCGAACTCGAAGACCTTGCCGACATCTATCCCCAGCTCCAGAAGATGGGCGTGGAAGTCTATTCGGTGTCGACTGACACGCATTTCAGCCACAAGGCCTGGCACGACACCTCGCCGGCGATCGGCAAGATCAACTATTTCATGCTCGGCGATCAGAACCACAATCTCAGCACCAATTTCCAAGTGCTGCGTGAGGGTCAGGGCCTTGCGGACCGCGGCACCTTCGTCGTCGATCCCGAGGGCGTGATCCAGCTGGTCGAGATCACGTCGGAAGGCGTCGGCCGCAACGCCGCCGAGCTCCTGCGCAAGATCAAGGCAGCGCAGTACATCGCCGCGCATCCCGGCGAAGTCTGCCCAGCCAAATGGGAAGAGGGTGAAGAGACCCTGGCCCCGTCGCTCGATCTCGTCGGCAAGATCTAAGCTCTAAGGCGCCCCTCCCTCCCCCTTGCGGGGCGCCCATGCGGCCCGGGGTGGATTTCGGTTCATCCCGGGTCGTTTTGTTTCAAGCTACCGGAGTACGACATGCTCGACGCCAACCTGACCCAGCAGCTCAAGACCTATCTGGTCAACATCAAGCAGCCGATCGAGCTGGTCGCCAGCCTGGGCGACGATGCCAAGTCGGGCGAGCTCGAGCGGCTGCTCAACGATATCGCTGCGCTCTCGGACGACATCAGCGTCGTGCGCAAGGACGAGGCGCGCAAGCCCAGCTTCATGATCCGTCGCGCCGGCACCGATATCGGGGTGCGCTTCGCGGGTTTGCCGATGGGGCATGAATTCACTTCGCTGGTGCTCGCGCTGCTGCAGGTCGGCGGGCACCCGTCGCGCGCGGCGCAGGAGCTTATCGATCAGGTCAAGGACCTCGACGGCGACTTCGCGTTCGAGACCTATTTCTCGCTGTCGTGCCAGAATTGCCCCGACGTGGTGCAGGCGCTCAACCTGATGGCGGTGCTCAATCCACGCATCAAGCACGTCGCGATCGACGGGGCCCTGTTCCAGGACGAAGTCGAGAGCCGCAAGGTGATGGCAGTGCCCAGCGTGTTCCTCAACGGCGAGCCGTTCGGCCAAGGCCGCATGGAGCTCGAGCAGATCGTCGCCAAGCTTGACACCGGCGCCGAGGCGCGCGCAGCCGAGAAGATCAAGACCAAGGACGCATTCGACGTGCTGGTGATCGGCGGCGGTCCCGCCGGCGCCGCGGCGGCAATCTATGCGGCGCGCAAGGGGATCCGCACGGGCGTCGCGGCCGAGCGCTTCGGCGGGCAGGTGCTCGACACGATGGCGATCGAGAACTTCATCTCGGTGCCGCACACCGAGGGGCCGAAGCTGGCCGCGCATCTCGAGCAGCACGTCAAGGATTACGATGTCGACGTAATGAACCTCCAGCGTGCCGAGAAATTGATCCCGGCGCCGCTCGAAGGCGGGCTGCACGAGGTCCGGCTGGCCAATGGCGCGAGCCTCAAGGCGCGGACGCTGATCCTGTCGACCGGCGCGCGCTGGCGGCAGATGGGGGTTCCCGGCGAGGACCAGTATCGCAACAAGGGCGTGGCCTATTGCCCGCATTGCGACGGGCCCTTGTACAAGGGAAAGCGCGTCGCAGTGATCGGCGGCGGCAATTCGGGCGTCGAGGCGGCGATCGATCTGGCGGGTATCGTCGCCCACGTCACGCTGATTGAATATGACAGCGATTTGCGCGCCGACGCAGTGCTTCAGCGCAAGCTGGCGACTCTGCCGAACGTCAAGGTGATCACCTCGGCACTGACCACCGAAGTACGGGGCGACGGCGAGAAGGTGACCGGGCTGATCTACAAGGAGCGCAGCCACGGCACGTCGCACGAAGTCGCGCTCGAAGGCATCTTCGTCCAGATAGGGCTGGTGCCGAACACCGAATGGCTCAAGGATGCAGTGGCGCTAAGCCCGCGCGGCGAGATTGAGATCGACGCGCGCGGCGAGACTTCGCAGCGAGGAATCTTCGCCGCGGGCGATGCGACCACGGTGCCGTACAAGCAGATTGTGATTGCGATGGGCGCGGGCTCGACTGCAGCATTGTCGGCGTTCGATTATCTGATCCGGCTGCCGGCCGAGGAACGGGTCGAAGCTGCGGCTTGACCCCTATTGTCCTCCGGGCGAAAGCCGGCAGCCAGAGT
>JASLBO010000537.1 GCA_030146605.1 Sphingomonas sp.
GGATATCGTGCGAATTGTACAGCGTGACCGCAGCGGGCGCGGCCTTGCGGGTGCGGGTGACGCGATAGGCGTGGAAATTGGCGACGAGGATGTTCCGCGAATCCCGGATTTCGAGCGCGACGGTGTCGAGGCCCTCTCCGGCTTCCTCTTCGGTCTGCGGCGCGAGCAATTCCCAATTGGCGACTCGGTTGAGCGTGATCTCGCTGCGGACATGATGCTCGACCGAGGCCTGGATGATCCGCCCCGGCGTTTCGGTGTCCGAGATCAGGATGCCGGGGTGGGCGAAGGTGCTCGGGCTCCAGATATTGGCGAAGGTACCGCCGCCGCCCGTAGTCACCCACAGGCTGGCATATTGGCGATCCCAGCCGCGCGCCGCGTCCGGATCGGCAGTGGCGTTGTTGTTGTACGGAGTCACGCGGGTGCCGTCGTAGCGGTTGGTGCCGTGGCCGCCCTGGAACTTGACGTCGTTGACCAGCGAACTGGCGCCCGCCATCCACAGCAAGGCAGTCGCGCGCGGATTGGCACCATTGGTGTCGAGGCCGAGGCCCGCGACGATGGCGTCGCCACCGCGCGCGCTCTCGACCAATGCCTTGGGGGTGCCGATCCCCTGATATCCGGGCGTCCCGTCGGGCAGCACGATCTGGGTCAGGCTGGGGTGCAGCCCGAGCAGCACCGTATCGGGGCGCAGGCGCAGCGTGTCGGTCACCCGATAGAAGCCGGCCGGCAGATAGACGACGCGGTGACTGTCGATCGCCTTCTGGAGCGCGGCGGTGTCGTCGGTCTTGTCGTCGCCTTTGGCCCCGAGCGTACGAACGCTGACCCAGTCGGAGACCGGCGGGAGCGGGCGAATGACCGGCGTGAAGGGCGGCGGCAGTGCGGCGATGCGGCGCGCCTGCATCCCGGTCTTGAACTCGCCCATGCGGCCGAGACCGGGCAAGGTCAGCCCGTACGTGAAGCTCGCGACCGCATAAGCCGGGCCCGCGCCCTGCACCGTCTTCCCGCTGTCGCGGAAGCGCGCGAAGACCGGGGTGTTGGCGGCCACCACATTCTGGAAGCCGACCTGGGTGTAGACGTTGTTCTCGTTCGAGATGATCACCGCCGCCTTCGAGACATTCTCGAACCGGACATCCTGCCCCCATAGCCAGTCGCCATAGCCACGGTCGATCTCGATCCCGACGGGGACATTGCGGAACGCGACATTGACCAAAGTCAGGCCCGCCTCGTGCTCGCGGATCGCGGCGTCGCGCTGACCTTCGAACGTCGAATCAACGAGGGCGAAGGGCCATGCCGGCGACGTCTTCTCGGCAAGGATGCCGTAGCGCCCGCCGCGGAAGTGCAGGTCCTCGGCCTGGTTGGCGACATGGTAGAGCCCCGCCAGCCCCGAACCGATGTCGAAATCGGCATGGCTGACGAAGCTGTGCTGCGCGGCGTGGAAGCGGATCGCAGTCGCCGCCGGATTGCCGTCGAGGATGCGGAAATCGATATTGCCGAGCGCCGAATAGAAGGTCCCCGAATTGGCGTCGGGCACGTCCTTGTTGAACGGCACGCCGGGGGGCGGAAAGGCGACCTGGCCGCGCTGCCCCGAATCCCCCGGCCGCGCCCCGGCGAAGACCAGCATATGCGCAACGCCGCGCTGAAAACCGGGGGTGCTGGCGCCCAGAACAATCACCGGGCGCTTCGCCCCGACGCCGAAGATGCGCACAGCCGGCCAGAGATAGATCGTCCGGCTGATGCGGTACTTGCCCTCGGGCAGGAAGACGATCCCGCCTCCGCCCTTCGCCGCGGCCTTGTCGATCGCGCGCTGGATCGCCGCGCTATCATCCGCCCGCCCGTCGCCGACTCCCGCAACGGTGACCGCGTTGGGCTCGTCGGGCGCGCTGGTATAGACCGACCGGGATGCCGCGGCCTCAATCGTGCCGAACAATGCCAGCAAGGCCGCGCAGATCCCGATCAGTCGCTGGTGCATGATGCGCCCTCACAAAAAAGGGTCCCGGCCGTTAGGCCGGGACGAGTTCCCACGGGAGGTGGGTTACGATCAGAAGTTGAAGCGAACGCCGACCCGATAGGTGCGTCCGACCGTGTCGTAGAGCGCCGGATTGACGTCGAGCCCGGTATTGGTCTGCGGCGATGGCGCGGGATCGTGGTCGAACAGATTGTCGACCTTGAAATAGGCCTTGATCGCCGAGCTCAGATTGTACGAGCCGCCGACGTCGACATAGAAAGCGCCCTCCATCTTGTTCTGGTTGATCGTCGGGTGGTTGCCGGTCGATGCCGGACACCCGGTGGTGCAGACGACATATTGGTTGCCGTACACGCCGTCGGAGAACCAGCGTTCCTGAACGGTCAGTCCGAACCTGTCATTCTCGTAGCTCTGGATCGCCAGCCACTTCCAGTCGGGCGTGTTCCCGGTATTGGCACCCGCCTGGTCGACCGGGTCGACCCCGGCAATGCCCGCCTTGACGATGAACTCGCGGATATTGGTACCCAGCGCGCGCAGCGTGAAGCTGCCCGGCAGCCCAAGCGGCTGATTCCACCGATAGCTCGCCTCGATGTCGAACCCGCTGGTCTTCCACGAGGCGAGATTGAACGGCTGGACGTTGATGAAATTGCCGCCCTGTACCGGGCTGTTGAGCACGAACCCGCCGCAGAACGCCTGATTGCCCTCGAAACAGAAGCGGACGATCTGGTCCGCCGAAAGCGTCGAAACAACGCTGTCGAGCTTGATCGTGTAATAATCGAACGAGAGGCTGAGCCCAGGCAGCCAGGACGGGTTGGCGAGCGCGACGCCGACTTCGGTGTTGCGCGCGATCTCGGGCTTGAGATTCGGGTTGCCGATCGTGTTCTGGAACGCCTGCACTGCGCCGGCGGGCGGAAACGGATTGGCGAAGTTCGGCAGCGTCGTCACGGTCGGCGCGGCGAACAGCTCGGACAGGTTTGGCGCGCGCACGTCACGCGACGTCACTGCGCGCAGGCGGAAGCCGTCGAGCGGGGTTTCCCATGTCCCGCCGATCTTCCACGCCCAGACCGTTCCCGAGGTGCTGTAATGCGTCACGCGCGCGGCGCCGTTTAGGTTGGCCCTGCCCGCCCCGCCGCCGTTGAACAGCGGCAAGTTGAATTCGGCCGAGCCTTCGTACACGTCATAGGAACCGCTGCCGTTCTTGTAATTGCCGGCCGCCCAGTTGCTGCCCAAAGGAACGTTGAGCAGCGGATCCGCCGGATAGGCGTCGCTGTTCGGGCTCAGCGTGCTGACACCCGCGCCATAGGGGTCTGCGCGCACCTCGTAGAATTCATGACGATACTCGCCGCCAAAGGCCAGCGAGAGCGGGCCAGCCCAGAGGTCGAACAGATTGCCCGAGAAGTTGATGCTGGCGACATCCTGGGTCAGCCTTGTGTGTTGGAAGGGCCCATTCTCGGGCAGCACATAAGCGAGCGCTGCGGACGAGGGCGCCGCGCCGCCGAAGACATTGATCGGCTGGCATCCTGCCGCGCGTGCGGCTGCGTCGGCGCAGACGATCGCGCCGTTCAACGTGATTGCGTTGGTCGCGGCAACATAGCGGTTCTGCAGGACGATATTGTTGACGTCGATATCGGAAATGGTGGTTCCGTGCGCGAAATAGGCGTCGTAGTTCCAGTCAGCTCCCCCGACGCCGAACTGGCCCTTGAGCCCGCCGACGAAGCGATATTGGCGGCGATCGGTATAGACTCTCGTATCAGGGAAGGAGCCGTTGCTCGAGCCGAAGTTGAAGCTGGTGATACCCGCGGTGACGCAGCGATCGCGCACCAGCTGCGGCAGGAACGGATTGGCGCATTGCACCGTCAGGTTCGGCCGGTTGTACCCCGGGCTCGGCTGGTTGTTGGTTTTCACCTGCGCCACGCCGACCGTCAGATAGACTTCGTTGTTCGGCGCGAAGTCGAACCCGATCCGGCCGAAGCCGTTGACGCGCTGAAGCTCCGAGACCAGCGATGCGCCCGAACCCGGCGCGCCCGACAGGTCGCCGCCGACGCAGAAGCTGTTGCCCGGATAGCAATTGGACACGCGGCCATTGCCCAGCGGCGCACCGCCCGACCCGTAGTTGAAATTGAACGGCGTGCCGTTGACGTCGAAGGCGATGCCCTGGAGCGGGCCGTTGTTGATCAGGCCGTAGCGCGCATATTGATAAGGCTGGGCAAAGTCGCTGTAGACGAATTGCGGCGAGCCATTGTTGGTCTGCCCGGTATTGAGCAGGGTCGAGGCGCGATACCAGTCGCGCTTGCCGGCGAGATCGATGCCGAAATCGCCCGGGCCGACGCCGCCGTCATGGGCATATTCGCCGCTGACGATCAGATGCAGGCGATCGTTGGCCAGTGCCGTGCCCCAAGCGCCCTGGACGAGGATCTGCTCGTTGTCGCCATAAGTGGTGACGCCGCCCTGCACATTGCCCTTGAAGCCGGTGAAGCGCGTATCGGTGATGAAGTTGACGACACCGCCGACCGCGTCCGAACCATAGGTCGCCGAGGCACCGCCGTTGACCACGTCGACGCGCTTGACCAGCAATTGCGGGAACAGGCTGATATCGGGCACGCCGGTGACGTTCGCGCCAACTACGCGCTGGCCGTCGAGCAAGGTGAGCGTCCGGATCGCGCCGAGCCCGCGCAGCGAGAAGGAGCTCAGCCCCTGCTGGCCGCTTGAGGTGCTGAACGTGCCGGTCGAAGTACCGGTCGAGCCCTGCAGCGACGGCAGCTGCGCGATTGTGTTGAAGATGTTGGGCTGCGCATTGGAGATGATCTGCTCTTCGCTGATCACCGTGGTCGGCGTTGGCGCAGTGAACCCGCTGGCGATGATGCGCGAGCCGGTGATGACGATGTCATCGGCTTCCCGCTCCGCGGCGGCCTCGGGCACGGCTTCGGCCTGCGGCGCGGCAACCTCGTCCTGCGGCGTGGTCTGCGCCTGCGCGCCGCTCGCCAGCGCCATTGCGACCAGCGCCACCATGCTGACGCCGCAGCGTTGCCGATCGAGTTCGAAAATCCCCTTCATTGAATCCCCTCCAACCTTTCTGTTCTGTGTCCGGACGGTATCTCCCGCCCTGCTCCGCCGCACGTACGACATAGGTCGTAGCGGCCGGCTCGGGCGGGCACGCGCAACCACTCCCCTCCCTGCAAGGGAGGGGCTTGGGGGTGGGTGCGAGCTCGACGAACTGCCCGGCGCAAAGCAAAGGCCAAGGCATCGAGCCCGGCCTTTGCTGCCCACCCACGATCGGGTGAACAGGCCATGCTGGGAGCATCGCCGACCCGATCATCCCTCCCTGAGAAGGAGAGGGATTCTGAATGTCGACCTAGGGCCGCGCCGCGTAAAGCGCGTGGTGGGTGAGGATGAACAAGGTGCGCCGGTCGGGCCCGCCGAACAGGATCTGCAGCGGCCGCTCAGGGACGTCGATCCGCCCCGCCTCCTTGCCGTCGGGGCCGTAGACGAACACCTGCCCGTTCGCGACATAGACGCGGCCCTGCGCATCCACCGCGACGCTCTCGCCGCCTCGATTGGCGAAGGGCTTCAGGTCGGCGAGCGTCCCGCCTGCGCCGACGGTGCCGCTATAGGTGATATTCTCCGATCCATTGGTGACGAACAGCCGCTCGCCCTGGCGCCCGCTGACCAGCCCGTTGGCATTGAGCCCGTTCGACCAGCGCCAGCCGACATGATCGATCGGTCCCTGTTGCCAGACCCGGAATGCCGGCAGCGCGAGGCTGCCGTCGGGCGAGACATATTCCTGCGCCTTGGGCGTGCCGACTTCACGCGCGAACATCTCGGCCAGCGTGGTAAACTGATAGCTCTGATGATCGAGCTGGTCGCGAAACTCGCCATTGTTCCACCAATTGACCGGCAGCAGCGTCCGCGCCTGCGCCGCGCTGCGCATCGGCGTGGGTTTGATCACCGTCAGCTGGTCGGGCGGCCCTTTCGGGTCGAGCGAATAGACCGCGCCCTTGGGCCCGAGCGACGACAGCACGAGCAGATGTCCCGAGGCGTCGACCGCGAGGTTGACCGGATCGAGCGCATGATCGCGCACCACCTCGAGTCCCCTGGCTTCGGTGAAGCGATGGATCCGCTGAAAGCGCCGGTCGATGAAATAGAGTGCCCCTTGCGCATCCACCGCCGCGCCCGAGATCGACCAGAAGCCTTCGGCGACCTTGTCGACCGGCACCGCACCCGGCGCCGGCGCCACGATGCTGCGCTCGGCCGGGCCGATATCGAGCCTGGCGAACTCGCGCTCGCGCACCACCAGCTTGCGAGAGACGTCCTCGATCGCATTGTCGAACGGATATTTGCTCGCGCGCAGGAAGGTCCCGCAGCCCTCGTCGTCGCAGCTGGCATAGCCGCTCTCGGCATTCACATGGACATTTCGGAAGCGGATGTCGCTGGAGTTGAACAATTTCACTGCGCTGCGCGCCGGGGCATAGCTGCGCGTCACCCGATAGCCGTGATAATTGGCGAAGAGCAGGTTGCGCGAATTGCGGATCTCGAGTCCGATCGCATTAGGGCCATCGCCGACTTCCTGCTCGGTCTGCGGCGCGAGGAACTCCCAGTTCTGGACATTGTCGAGCACGAACTCGTTGCGGGCATGATGCTCGACCGACATCTCGTAGACGTGGCCCGGTGTGCTCGTGTTGGTCACCATGAACCCCGCCGACGCGAAGGTGTTGGGGCTCCACACGTCGGCGAAGGTGCCGCCGCCGCCGTCGGTCACCCAGATGCTCGGATATTGCGCGTCCATCCGCCCGTCGGTCACCGGATCACCGCTCCGTGCCGACAGCGTGCCGAGCGGCTTGCCGTCGGCGGTGGGCGTGCCGCCGCCGCCCATGATCTTGAGGTCCTCGACGAGGCTGTGCTCCCCCGAACGCCACAGCAGGGCCGAGGCGCGCGGGTTGACCCGCCCGGTGAACAGCCCGAGCCCCGACAGGATGTTGTCGCCCCCGCGCGGAGTCTCGAGGATCGGCAGCACGCTGCCCAATCCGGCATGGCGCGGATTATCGTCGGGAATATAGAGCTGGGTGAGTGCTGGGTGCAGCCCGATCAGCACCGTGTCGGCCCGCAGCTTGAGGCCGTCGGTCACCTTGTAGAAGCCCGCCGGGAAATAGAGGATGCGCCTGGTGTCGATCGCGCGCTGGATCGCGGCGGTATCGTCGGTCTGCCCGTCGCCGACCACACCGAGGGTGCGGATATTGACCCAGTTGGCCATGCTCGGAAGCGCGCGAATGGCGGGCTTTCGCCGGGCGGGCAACGCGCGGAGCGGCTGGATGTCCGCCTCGGTCGCGTAGCTGCCCATCTGCCCCAGCTCGGGGACCGTCAGCCCGTAAGAGAAGGACGCGACCTTGTAGGCCTTGCCCTTACCCTCGATCGTCCGCGCACTGTCACGGAACCGCGCGAAGACCGGAGTGTCTACCGCGAGCGCATTCTCAAACCCGATCTGGGTGAAGACGTTGTTCTCGTTCGAGATCACCACCGCCGCACGGCTGACCTTCTCGAACCGGACATCCTTGCCCCACAGCGAGTCGCTATAGCCGCGGTCGATCTCGATCCCGACCGGCGTGTTGCGAATCGCGACATTGACCAGCGTCAGATCGACTTCATGCTCGCGGATCGCCGCGTCGCTCTGCCCGTCAAAGGTCGAATCGATCAGAGTAAACTGCCATGCCGGCGAAGTCTTCTCGGTGACGATGCCATAGCGTCCGCCCTTGAAATGAACGTTCTCGATGACGTTGCCGGCCTGGTAGACTCCTGCAAAGGCGGTGCCGAGACGGAACTCCATGTCGCTAAGAAAGGCATGCTGGGCCATGCGGAAGCGCACTCCCGCCGCCGCCGGATTGCCCGCGCCGATCTCGACATCGATATTGCGCATCGACGAATAAAACGTGCCCGAATGGGCGTCGCGAACGATCTTGTCACGCGGCACGATCGTCGGCACCGGGACCGGCACCGGACCGGCCTGATATTGCGCTTCGCCGCCGAACACGATCATCGTCGAGACGCCCTGCTGGAACCCCGGCGTGTTCGCGCCGAGCAGGATCACCGGCCGGCTCCGCCCGACGCCATAGACCCGCACCCCGGCCGGCACGACCAGGGTCCGGCTGATGCGATATTTGCCCGACGGCAAGAAGACCAGACCGTGCCCGGTCTTGTTCCGCGCCTGATCGAAGGCTTGCTGGATCGCGGCGGTGTCGTCGGCGCTGCCGTCGCCGACCGCCTTCACGGTCACTGCGCCGGGTTCGGCGGGCGCAGTCGGAAACACCGATGCGCCCTGCGCCTGGGCCGGGGCCGGAGCGGTCAGCGCGGTTGCGGCAAGCAACCCGGCCAATAGGCAGCGCATCTCCATCATACTCTCCTTCGCCACTCGACCAGGCTTGGCTAACCCGCGGCCCGACGCGTGGCACCTGCGACCAAGGTCGTAGTTTTCAGCCGTTCGAGGCCGATCCAGAAAGCCCGCAGCATCGGCCGCGGTGCGCCCCCGGGAGAGTCCCGGCTCCAGAGGACGCCCGATTTGCCGCCCAGCACCGCCCCCGCCCCGCCTTA
>JASLBO010000047.1 GCA_030146605.1 Sphingomonas sp.
AGGCCTATCACGCCAGCGTCGCGTCGCTGCTCGGCGAGCAGGCGATGGACCGTGGCGAGGCTGTGACGTGGCCGAAGGACCTGATCGCAGTCTGAGCGCGCCTCGTGACGCGCCCGGCACGGTTGACGCGCAACTCATCATCAGTAGCGACCTAAACTGCGGCACGGTCGTAGCCCGTAACGCAATCGATCAAGGCGGCCTGATGCGCTGGCAGTTGCGCCGCTGCTTCACATTTGAAGCTCGGGATGGATGGTCTCGCATCAAGCAGACCGCGCTTGAGCGGTTCAATCAGGCATTGATATATAGGAAGAAGGATGGTGGACGCAGTTGGGCTCGAACCAAAGACCCGCTGATCAAGAGACGAACCCAAATAGGTGTTGAGAAATCTGAGGGTGTCTTGATTTCAAATACTTACGTGTCATGCTGTCCCAATCAATCTCGCGATATTTCGACCATTCTTTGCTTTGGGTAGCGGTCGAGGCGCGAAAATGGTGGGGAATTCAGATGACCCTGGCTAGCGACGACCAAACCGATCCGAAAGCGAAGGTAGCGGACAACGTAAAGGCTGCAGGCCCGCTGAGTGATGCCAAGATTTTCGCCTTGAAGCCTCCGAAGTCCACATTGCACGATCGATGAAAGTGAGGATCAGGAAGAAGCGCGGCAGCATCTTTGCCGGGGCGGGGACGCCAGTTGGCCAAGATCACGCCCGGTCGCTGCCGAGCGTCGGTGACCCGAAGCGCTGTTCGACAGACACTAGGCTTGCCCACTCCGGCGTCGGGCATGCAAGAGCGACGGGAAGGGAACCGAGTATGACGATTCCATCGAAGCGCGCACCGCTGCGGCATCACGTGGTGACGCGGGGACTGCGGCGCTTCATCCGGAACGAGGCCTCAGGCGGTGTCGTCCTGCTGGGTGCTGCTCTGCTCGCGCTGGTGGTTGCGAACTCGCCGCTTGGCGGCGCCTATGTGGAGGCGCTGCATCGCTACCTTGGACCGCTCAGCGTATTGCACTGGATCAACGATGGATTGATGGCGATCTTCTTCCTCTTGATTGGTCTCGAGGTGAAGCGCGAGATCATCTGCGGACAGCTCTCGAGCTGGAGCCGCAGGATTCTGCCCGGCGCCGCGGCGGTGGCAGGTATGGCCGTTCCAGCGGCCATCTTCGCGATCGTTAACCTCGGCAGCCCAGAGAACCTTCGCGGCTGGGCAATTCCTGCCGCTACCGACATCGCTTTCGCGCTCGGGATCTTGGCCCTGCTCGGCTCGCGGGTTCCCGTATCGCTCAAGGTGCTGCTGACCGCGATCGCGGTGATCGATGACCTGCTCGCGATCGTCGTCATCGCAGTCTTCTACACAGGGGAGATCTCGATTCTGCCGTTGGCGCTGGCGGCGTCAGGTCTCGCGGTGCTCGTTATCCTCAACAAATCGGGCGTGCGCTCGCTCGTGCCTTATGTCGCGATCGGCATCGCTGTCTGGTATGGCGTGCTCCTGTCCGGTGTCCACGCGACGCTCGCCGGCGTGGCGGTCGCGCTGACCATTCCCCTGCGATCAGCGCGGCGCCAGCCGACGACACGAGAGAGCGAGCCGCCGCTCGAGCGTTTGGAGCACACGATCCAGCCGTGGGTAGCCTTCGCCATCGTCCCGCTGTTCGGCTTTGCAAACTCGGGGGTCTCCTTGGCCGGCTTCACTGCGGCGGACCTCGTCTCGCCACTGCCCCTCGGCATCGCGCTCGGCCTGTTCGTCGGCAAGCAGATCGGCATCTTCGGCACGATCTGGGCATTGGTCCGCCTCGATCTGGCGGACGCGCCGGCACATGCAACCTGGCGGCAGGTTTATGGCATGGCAATCCTGTGCGGGATCGGCTTCACGATGAGCTTGTTCATCGGGGGCCTCGCCTTCGCCGCCTCGCTGCACGCGATGGACGCGGTTAAGCTCGGCGTGCTGGGCGGTTCGCTGCTCGCGGGGGTCGGCGGATGGCTGCTGTTGAGCGGCTCCAAGCCGGAGCAAGTCGCCACCCTCAGAACGGAAAGAAGTATGGAATCGCTATGACACCTGCGACCCAGGTGAGCAGGTTCAGCGGAACACCGACCCGCACGAAGTCCATGTACTTGTACTTGCCGAGCTGGAAGACGAGGACGTTGGTTTGATAGCCGAACGGTGTCGCGAACGCTGCGCTTGCGGCCATCATCACTGCGACGAGGAACGGCCGCGGGTCGACGCCGAGGCTTTCGGCCAAAGCGACGGCGACCGGGGTGATCAGCACGGCCACTGCCGCATTGGAGAGGAATTCGGTGGCGAACAGCGTCACCCCGTAAAGGACCGCCAACGCCACCCAGGGGCCGAACGGCCGTATGAAGTCGATCAGTAGCCCGGTCCCCGTCGCAGCCAGGCCGGTCACTTCGATGGAGAGCCCGACGACGACCATGCCTGCGATCAGCAACAGCACTTCGGGGCGCAGGCCCGCATAGGCCTCCTCCGGTGTTATGACCCGCAAAAGTATCAGGGTGATGGCTCCAGCGAATGCCGCGGCGGCGATCGGCGCGAAGCCAGTCGCCGCCCCCGCGATCACTGCCACGAAAACGAGCAAGGAGATCGATGCGCGTCTCAGGTCGAAAGGGCGATCCACGGCGAACAGCTCGAGATCGCCCATCGTGCCATCGCCGGTCTGCTCATGCGGTTCCCGCACCAACGCGGGGCCGCCGTCGCTATTGGCCAGTTGCCGACCGCCGACGAGGAACAGGTAAAGTGCGCCGACTGCGGCGATCACCAGCGCCACCGGGGTGATCTCGAATATCCCGAAAACCGGCTGACCCGCGTTCCGCGCCATATCGTTCACCAGCAGATTGGTCGACGTGCCGATCAGGGTGCAAGCGCCGCCGAGAATGGTGATGTAGCTCAACGGGATCAGAAAACGTTTCGGCGACATGCCCAGGGAACTGGCAACGTCCTTTACCACCGGCGCCGCGAGGACGACGATCGGGGTGTTGTTGAGAAAGGCGGATGCTCCGCCGCATGCCACCAGTACGATCCACAAACCAAGCGCACCAAGTCGCGCACAGAGCCTTGTCGCCCCGCGAATGATCAGGCCGAGCAGCCCGGATAGCTCGATGGCGTAGGCGATCACGAACAGGCAGGCGAGCGCGATCACCGCAGGGCTGGCGAAGGCTCCCTGTACCTCGACCGGCCGGATCACGCCGAGAAGAAGCAACGCCGCCGCGCTTTCAGCCGCGGCGGCGTTGCTTCTTCTCGGCGTGATCCGGCCGGTCGAGGTACAGGGAGCCTTAGCCAGCCCAGCGGTGATCGCGCTCGCCTGCCTGTTCGTGATCGCCTACGCCATCGA
>JASLBO010000049.1 GCA_030146605.1 Sphingomonas sp.
TGCGCTGAAGCACGAGAAATCCGAGCTCGCGCTGATGCAGCTCAAGCGCATGGACCGCAAGGAGATCCGCGACTTCGTCACGAAGTACAACAAGGAGAATCCGGACAAGCCCGGCCTCTATCAGCGGCTCGGCGTGTTCCAGCATCACGGCAAGAGCGGCACCGCGTTCGACGGCGATGAAGCCAACGATCTCACCATCGCCTTCATGGGCGTCCCCCAGAACGACAAGGAACGCGGCGAAGTCGCGCTCAAGACGATGAAGCTGACCATCGACCAGTCGGGCGCGATGGGCCGCGGACTGGCAAACGAGGAATACAAGGCGCTGCTCGAAAATGCCCGGCGGCTGAAGGACGCGATGGGAGTCACCGATGCCGAGGTCGATGCACAGGGCTTCATCAAGGCGCGGGACCGCGACGGCAACAAGATCGTCACCAACTTCGACGCCAAGGGCAATCTGGTTCCCCGCATCGGCGGTGACAGCACCCCGTTCGAGACCGCGGTCGCAATGGCGAAGGTCACTTCCGGCGCCTATACCCAGGCGACCGACCGGATCGCGAGTTTCATCACCACGGCGCTGATGGTGATCGCCGCAGTGGTGACGACGGTGCTCACCGGCGGCGCGGCGGCGTCGATCTGGATTCCGGTGCTGGTGACCGCGGGCGCCGGGCTGATCGGCATGGCGCTGACCGCTTCGATCAAGGGCGACCGCTACACCCGCGCCGAGATGGTGCGCGACCTCGTGATGACCGTCGTCCAGGCTGCCACCGCGGGGATCGGCGCTGCCGTCGGCGCCGGGCTGCGCGGGGGCGCTGGCGCTGCCAAGGCGCTCGCTTCGTCGATGCGCATGTCCGAGCAGGCGCTCGCCAAGGCGGCGGGGCAGCAGGCGATGCTGCGCGGCCTGACGCTGGCCGAGGAGATGGCGATCGGCGCCGGCTCGGCGGCGATCTCGGGGGGGGTGGGCGCGGCAGTCGATCCCGCGGCGCGCAAGGGCGACGATTACGGGATGGGCATCTTCCACGGCATGCTGCGCGGCGCGATCGGTGGCGCGGCAGGCGCGGGCGTCACCCGTGGCGTATCCTCCGGCATCGGCAGCCTCGCCAAGGGCGTCGGCGCGCGCAGCGGCGCTTCGGCGGCGCTGGCGCGTGGTGGCTCGCTGGAGGCAGCAGCGCGGATGGGATCGCTGCGCGCGCAGGCGCTCGGCACCAGCGCGCTCACCGAAATCGGCACGCGTTCGTTGGCCTCGGGCCTCAGCGGCGCGGCGACGCGCGCGGTGGATCTGGGCTATAACGCGACGGTGCTCAACCAGAAGGTGAGCGCCGGCCAGTTTTTCGAGGAGGTCGGCTGGGCATTCGTGCAGAACGCCGTGCAAGGTGCCGCCGAAGGCGCCGGGGACCGCACGATGCGCGGGCTGAGCAAGAGCCGCGCCGCCGAGCACGCCTTCACCACCCAGGGCCAGGATGCGGAGTTCAGGCAGCTGGGGCTCGAGGCGATGGTGAAGGAAGGCCGCCGTCGCGGGTTGATCCCGCCGGCGCCGTCGCCCGATCCCGAGGGCCCTACGCCTCCCGCGGTCAAGCCAGCAGGCGACAACGCTCCGGCGGCGAGCGAGAGGAAAGGCCCCGCCGCCAGGCAGGACGCCGCCTCGCCGGCGGAACTGCCGGCGATCGTCAACCTGCCGAGACCAAGGGAAAATGAAGAGGCAGCGCTCGCCGGCCTCGCCAAGATCGCCGACCCAAAAGGCGAGCCCGCTTTGCCGGTGCCTCCCAAAACCAGGACCAGCGAGGACCAGCACGTTCCGAACTCGCTCGACACGGGCGACGCGAATGCGATCATCGTCAAGGGCAAGCCGGTCGAGCACGCGAACGACAATCAGCCGGCCGGCCCCCGCCCCAGATACGAAGCAATCGACCTGTCGACGACCGACATGGTCAAGCTCGGCCGGATCCCCGAAGGCTCGGTGTTCATCCACCCGCGCTCCACCGACCTGATGGCGGCAAACGACAATTTCGGCCGGATGATCCTCGCCGATCCGGGCCGCGAAGTCGCGCATCTCTATAATCCGGTCACCGGCGAGAGCCTGGTGATACAGGGCCGCCCGACCAGGGTCGCCACCATCGGACCGGACGGACGGATCAGCACGCCTGAGGCCGGCGGCCTCGCTTATGGATGGGCCAGGCTGGTCAACGGCAAGAGCGGCAAGGGTCATTGGGAACTGCGTTCGCACTTCCATCCCAATGACAACGGCAAGGGCAAGATCCCGATGGCGGGCAAGCTGCCGAGCGGCGCGGGTGCGGATTTCGGCGTCTTGATCCGCGAAGCCAAGAATTTCGGCCTCACGGAGCGATCGTCCCGCATCTATTATTTCGACAAGGGCAAGATCCAGTACACCGATTTCGGCGTCAACCTGACGGGCACTCCCAAATATTGGGTGGACCTGCCCAATCCCTGGCCATGGGGCGGCACCCATGTCCGCAAGCCGTTCAATTCGATGAAGGAATATCACCGGTTCGTCGAGCGCAAGACCGGCTTCGCGCAACCGCTCCCGCCGACTCACCAGGAGCCAACCGGGGCCGGCATGGTCACGCCCGCCGCGGGACGTCCGCGTGCACTGGAAAGCGGGTCGGCGCACCAGAAGATGACCGGCGAAGACGTGTCCGACATCCACATGCTCCATGACAAGGTTGCGGCCGGTGACGTGCAGGAGGCACATGCCAGCGTGCTGCGCATGGGGCTGGTGGGCGAAGCGGATTCCATGGCGCGGCTGAACCTCGCGCTCAACGAGCGCTCGCTGCCGCTGGAGGTGCGCCAGTCGCTGGCGGACACTGTTTTCGCCGCCACCCGCGAGCAGATGATCGCCCGCGGCCAGCTCGATCCTAGCGAAGAACTCCACATGTTCTTCCACGGCGCGCCCGAGAAGCGCAGCACCTCGCTCAAGGAAGGCGGAATCGATCTCGGCAAGGTCAAGGGCGGATCGGACGACGATTTCGGCCAGGCCTTCTACCTGACCTCCGGATCCGGCGGCAAAGGCCGCTATTCGGGGCTGGAGAATGCCGAGCTCTATTCGGGACGCAGCATCGTCAAGGACGGCAAGCTCGTCGGCGGCCGCAAGGGCCCCGAGGGCGAGGTCTTCGCCTTCCTCGTGCGCGGCAAGGCACTGGGCACGGTGGTCGACGTGACCGAGAGCGGCAAGCACCGCGCTGCCTGGGAAGCGTTTCTCGACAAGACCGATCCGCTCTCCTATCCTTCTTTCGGCGGGCATGTCTGGAAATCGACCCGCGACTTCCTGCTGCGCGGCGGCATCCAGAATCGTGGCGACGCCTTCGATGCTTTCCTCAAATCGCCCGAATTGGCCACCGCCTTCGGCCCCGCGGTGGCCCGCCCCGATCTGGTGATCGGCACGCTGGGCGAGCCCGGGCTCACCAACGGGATCGGACGCGGCGATCAGGCAGCACTGCGTGTCAGCGCCGAGCGACTGGCGGCTCTGATGAACGAGCAGATCGGCTTCCGCACGCCGGCGGCACCGGCCAATGACGATGTCGCGGGCGACGCGCACACGCTCACCCCGCCGAAACGGAAGCCGAAGCGCGGCGACGCCCCGGCGCCACTCGAAGGGGGCGAGCCACTGGTTCCTTCCCCTCCCCGGCGGACGCGCAAGACGGCTGCGGAAGGCAAGTCCGCAGCGGACGCTCCCGAGGCCAAGCCGAAGCGCGCGAGCCAGCGCAAACAACGCGAGGCCAAGGAGGAAAAGCCGGCCACCAAGGCGTCCGAGGACGCCCAGGCAGAGAAGCAAAGCCATCGCGTGCTCGATTCCGAGCGCGGACGCATCGCCGCCGAGAAGCTCGAGGAGGCGCGCGTCAACGCTCGCGTGGCGCGCGAAAAAGCCGTCGAGGCCCGCAATATGCGACGGCGCGAGGACGAGATCCGGGAGTCGATCCACGGGGAGCAGCCGCCCCGGTCCGCCGACGCCGACAAAGTGGTCAGAGGAGTGATCAAGGCCAGCGAGGAAGAGGAGCTTGCCCAGGACCGGCTCAAGCCCAAACCTGATTGGGAAGCGCGCGCCGACCTGCTGCACGAGGCACTCGGTGACCCCGAGCTGAGCCCCGCGGCGAAGCGCTATATCGAATGGCTGGCGCGGCTATGGACCTTTCACCACCAGATCGAACGCGCGAAGGAACCGACCAAGGCGCACGGCAAGACGGTGTTCGCGCGCGACCAGGAAGCCGCCGAAGCCGAGGTGCTCAAACTCAAGTTCGCGCAGGATGAAGCGCGCGAGGCCAATCTTGGGCTCAAGGAGCGGATGCGCAAGGTAGGTCCCAACTATCGCGACATGAAGAAAAACGCGACGCGCGACGAGATCATGGACAAGGCGGAGTTCGAGGCACGCAAGACAGCGGCCGCGGCGGAGCAGCCGCCAAGGGAATTGGGGTTGAGCCCGGACCATCTGGTCTCGCTCGACGAGATCGCCAACATGCCCGAGCTCTCCCCGATCTTCGAACTCTACGGCAAGGCGCCGCCGGCCATGCGCCAGGAGATGGAAGCCGAGCTGAAGAATTTGGGCGATATGAAGAAAAACCTCATCCCGATGTGGAGCGTCCCCAATTCCGAGATGAAGAGCAACAAGAGCTGGAATGACATCAGCTATGAGACCGCGGCGCGGTATGGCTATTCAAAAGATAACGTAAAATATATCCGCGAAAAGGAGGCCGAAATGCGCGCGGAAATAAAGGTCCGAATCAAGGAGATCATTAAAGAGTATCGTGATCGCCTGAAGGCGATCGGCCGCCTCGTCGACAAATCGCCTCAGCTGGAGCTTGGCGATGACGATGAGGAGCAGCCCTAGCTTCTATCCATATTCAGGCGAGTAAACGGTCGCCCAGCAGGTCTATCGCTGCGCGAGCTGCCTCCCTCAGGCGAAGACCTCCGCCAGCGTTCCGCTCCCCGGACCGTCTTTCCAGTCGCGAAGCGCGAGGTACAGGTTCGTTTGGACCGCGCCCGTGAAGGCGCTGGAAAGGGTCCCCACCAGTGCCGAGAAGATCATGAGCGGAATCGAAGCGGTCACAAGGGCTCCCGTGCCGTTCGAGACGACGAGCGCGATGCCGACCAGCGCCGACACGATCCACAAGATCACTACCATCAGGACACCCAGACCGAACACCCGCCAGCGCGCGCCTTTGGTGAGGTGGCGACTGCGGCCGAACGCTTCGATCACCCCGATATCCTCCGCCACCAAAGCGGGCGAAGCCACCGACCACAGGACCATCAGGATCACCCCGGGCACCACGAGGAACATCAAACCAAAAAACAGCCCGATTGCCATGAGGATACTGAGCCCGAGCAGCGGTATCGCCTTGACCAACCCCGCTGAAACGCTTTCGCCGAAGCCCATCCTCTCGCCTTGTGCGAACCCGACGGTGATATGGACGATCGCACCGGCGACAAGGCTGGCAAGGAACATCGCAAACAAAATCGACGCTATTCCGACCGCGACCCCCGCGGTCCTGGTTGCCGAATCAACCGCAACCAGCGACGCGCTGAAATACTGGAAAAGCTGTTGCGGAAGGGCACCGAAGAGGAACGCGATCCCGAAGATCGGGACGGGATTTGCTCGCATCACCGCGATTGCGCGGCTCATCACCTCGCCGACGGAGAAAGGCCGCTCATTCTCCGAATTCACCGCAGTCGCCATTTGATGATCCCCCTGCCCAAGTCTTTCCGCGCCAACAGCTGACTTATTTTGTGCCGACTGTCATCCGCCAAATGGCTTGCGAGCGATCGGCTTTCGACTAAGGGTCGCCTGGGCCGGGGGGCGTCTCGATGAGCGAAGCGGAAGGGGTGACGGACGAGCGGCTGATCGCGGCACATCGCGCGTTGCGCGGCCGTGGCGACGTGCAGTTCGATTTGCTCTCGGTGGAACCGCGGCCCGAACCGCCGGCCTGGTTCAAGGCGCTCGGCCGATGGCTCGAACAGCTGCTGGCACCGCTGGGGCGCTTCCTGCGCTGGATTTCGAGCTTCATGCCCGAGGCACCCTATGTCCGGATCTTCCTGTGGGCGGTGATCGCGATCCTGCTGTTGCTGGTGGTGCGCGTGGTCTGGGATCGCGTTCGCCACGGTGAGTGGCGCCTGCCCCGTCGGCGCCGCTCGCGGAGTGCCGGCGATGCCGACGCCGCGGAGCCCGATGAGGATTGGACGCCCGGGGCCGGGCCTGCGCGGCAATGGCTGAACGAAGCCGATCGGCTCGCGGCCGCCGGGCGCTACGCCGAAGCCGTCCACCATCTCCTGCTGCGCAGTGTCGAAGATATCGGCCAGCGCCGGCCGCGATTGCTGCGCCCTGCCCTCACCAGCCGCGACCTCGCCCGCGCCGAGGCGATCCCGTCCGCGCCGCGGCGGCTGTTCGCCGATCTGGCGGCCGTGGTCGAGCGCAGCCTGTTCGGCGGCGCGCCGGTCGGTGCCGAGGAATGGGGCCGCTGCCGTGAGGCCTATGCCGATTTCGCGCGCGCGCGGAGCTGGCAGGCATGAGCGACGTCGCGATCGGCAGCAAGGCGTCGGATGGCGGCCTTTTCCGCGGGCGTACGGTCGCGCTGATGCTGGCGCTGGGCTTGCTGGGATTTGTCGCCACGCTGGTGCTCGGCGCCTATGCGCCGGACTGGCGCTCGGGCCGCAACGGCGGGGCGCACGCGCTCTCGAATGCGGCCACCGGTTATCGGGCGCTGGTCGATCTTGCCCGTGCCACCGATCGCAACCCGCGCAT
This sequence comes from Sphingomonas sp., assembly GCA_030146605.1. Classification (GTDB taxonomy): domain Bacteria; phylum Pseudomonadota; class Alphaproteobacteria; order Sphingomonadales; family Sphingomonadaceae; genus Sphingomonas. The sequence goes on from JASLBO010000049.1 coordinate 6,746, forward strand.
CTTGCGCAGCGACGACCTCTTCGACACCGAGGATCTCCTCGTGGTGACGCCCGAGCAGGCCAGCACCAACATCAGCGCGGCGCTACGCGGGCGCGAGGCCAAGCCGACCTTGTTCATCCTTCCTAAATGGCGGACCGTCGCGGACCCCAAGCATCGCGGCTGGGTGCGTAATGCCGGCCCCTTGCCGCTCGCCGAACCGATCGGAGTCCTGGCGCCGACGATCCGCTTCGGCATGCGGCGCAATCGCACCGCCGGCAATGTCCTCGAGAATCACGCGCTTCCCGCGAACATCCGCCTGCGCGAGCCGCGCCTCGCGCAGGTCATTACCGGCATGTCTGAGAACAGTACGCTCGCCGACGAGCCCGTCGCGCTTCGCCCGCTGCTGACCGATCGCGCCGGTGGTGTGCTGCTCGCGCAGATAGGTGAGGGACCGCTGTTCGTGCTTGCCGATCCCGATCTCCTCAACAATGTCGCCATGAAGGATGTCGCCCAGGCGTCGTCCGCGCTCGCCCTGCTCGACTGGATGAACTCCACCGAGGCACAAGGAATCGCCTTCGATGTCTCGCTGAACGGTCTCGGCCGTTCGAGGAGCCCGCTCAAGTTGATCTTCGAGCCGCCGTTTCTGGCGATTACGCTGGGCCTGGCCATAGCGCTGCTGCTCGCGGGCTGGCAGGCATTTGCGCGGTTCGGGCCGATTGCGCCGCGCGAGCGCACGATCGCTCTCGGCAAGGCGGCGCTGATCGACAACAGCGCCGCGCTGGTCCGCAAGGCGCGGCGCGAGGCCCGAATGGGCGGACGCTATGCCGCGATGATCCGCGAACGTGCCGCGCGCGCCTTCGGCGCCCCCGCGCGGCTGCGCGACGAGGCGCTCGACGCTTATCTCGACGGGCTGAAGGGTCCGCATCGTTTCACCGAACTGGCGGAAAAGGCAGCATCGGCGCGCGATCGCGGCGAGCTGCTCGAGGCCACGAGGGCGCTCAATGCATGGCAGAGGGACAAAATGAGGAACAGCAAGTGACCGTTGCAGAAGTCCATGCACTCGCCGCGCGGATCCGCGAGCAAGTCGCCCGCGCCGTCGTCGGCCACGAGACCAGCGTCGAGCTGATGTTGATCGCGCTCTTCTCGGGCGGGCACATCTTGCTCGAAGGACCGCCGGGCACCGCCAAGACGCTGCTGGCGTCGTGCTTCGCCCGTGCGGTGGGGCTCGATTTCGGCCGGATCCAGTTCACTCCGGATCTGATGCCCGGCGACATCATCGGCGCCAATCTGTTCAACTTCCAGACGAGCCAGTTCACCCTCACCCGCGGACCGGTTTTCACCGAATTGCTGCTCGCCGACGAGATCAACCGGACGCCGCCCAAGACCCAGGCCGCATTGCTCGAGGCGATGCAGGAGCGCACCGTGACGATCGACGGCGAGAGCCTGCCCCTGAGCGCCCGCTTCACCGTGGTCGCCACGCAGAATCCGATCGAGCAGCAGGGCGTCTATCCGCTGCCCGAGGCGCAGCTCGACCGCTTCCTGTTCAAGCAGACGGTCGACTATCCGAGCGCCGAGGAAGAGCGCAAGATCATCGCGGTGCACGGCGCACGGCCCGGCGCGATGGCACCCGGCGACTGGGGTGTGGTCGCCGTTGCCGATGCGGCACAGATCACCGAGGCGATGGCCGGCGTCGCAACAGTCCGGCTGGTCGACGAAGTCATCGACTACATCCTCGCATTGATCCGGGCGACGCGCGGCGTCGCGGACCTCGAAAGCGGTGCCTCGCCCCGCGCGGGTGCGATGATGGCGGGTGCGGCCCGCGCGCGTGCTGCGATCGAGGGCCGCGACTTCGTCATCCCCGACGACGTCAAGGCGATCGCGCCTGCGCTGCTGCGCCACCGCCTGATCCTGTCGCCCGCGGCTGAAATCGACGGTCGGGCGATCGAGGATGTCGTCGCCGGCATCATCGAGACGATCGAGGCGCCGCGCTGACCGCGATATGATCTACCCGACCCGAACAGCCATTACCGCCGTCGTCGCGGGACTGCCGGTGACGCTCCTCGTGGCGCTGCTGGTGCCCGAGCGCTGGTATGCCGCATTGGCCTGGCCGGCGGCGGTGGCGGTGCTGACGCTGCTCGACGGGCTGATCGGCGCGCGCGCGGGCCAGGCCCGGGCGCGGATCGATCTCCCGCGCAGCGCCGGCGTGGGCACCGGGCTCATCGCCAACCTCCACGTCGCGATCGAGGGCGGCGGCGCCCTGCCCGCGCGGGCGGAGTTCGCCTTGCAGACCAATGCGCTGCTCGAACGTGCCGAGACCGATGTCCGTTGGCTCGATCTCGATGCGGGCAAGGGCCGATATGCGATCCACTTCCACGCGACGCGGCGCGGCACCGGGCAGATCGATCGGCTGTGGCTGCGCTGGACGGGCAAGCTGGGGCTCAGCTGGAAGCAGCAGGTGCTGACGCTCGACGCGACAACGGCGATCCTGCCCGATCTCAGCGTGGTGCACGATCGCGGCGCGCGGCTTTTCCAGCGCCATGCGATGAACGGCATGATGGCGCAGATCGAGCGCGGCGACGGCGTCGATTTCGACGCGTTGGTCGAGTTCCGCGCCGGTATGGACCGGCGCGCGATCGACTGGAAGCAATCGGCGCGGCATTCCAAGCTCCACGCCAAGGAGACCCGCACCGAGCGCAACAACCAGATCGTCTTCGCGGTCGATTGCGGGCGCCAGATGAGCGAACCGCTGGCGGGGCTCAGCCGGCTGGACCGGGTGATTTCGGCGATGCTGCTCACCGGCTGGGTGGCGCTCAAGCTCGGCGACCGGGTGGCGCTCCACGCCTTCGATTCGCAGCCGCGGGTCGCCAGCGGCCTCGTGACGGGAGCCGGCGCCTTTGGTGAGCTCCAGCACCTCGCCGCACGCATCGATTATAGCGGCGATGAAACCAACTATACCTACGCGCTGACCACGCTCGCCGCCCGGCTTACGCGGCGCTCGATGATCATCCTGTTCACCGAGTTCACCGATCCCACTTCGGCCGAATTCATGGTCAAGGCCGCCGCGCGGCTGCTTCAGACTCATTTGCTGCTCGTCGTCGTGCTCCGCGACGACGAACTGGAGACCATCGTCGATACGCCACCCGTGACCGCCGACGACGTGACCCGCGCCGTCACCGCGGCGGCGCTGCTGCGCGATCGGCTGACGGTCCTCACCCAGCTGCGCCATCTTGGCGCGCACGTGATCGAGAGCGAATATGACCGCGTCGCCGACCGGCTGGTCGAGGGCTATGCCGCGCTCAAGCGAAGGAACCTGCTGTGACGCCGCTCGCCGAACCCGACGCGCTTCGCGCGGCTCCAATGGTCAATGCCAGCCGCTTCCGCGCCGCGCATGAAGCCGAATGGCAGCGGCTGGAACAACTGCTGACGCGCATCGAGAAGCGCTCGGTCCGCACGCTCGACGACGACGACATCCTCGCGCTGCCCCTGCTCTACCGCGCGACGCTTTCCTCGCTCTCGGTCGCGCGCGAGACTTCGCTCGATCGCGCATTGGTCGCCTATCTCGAGCAGCTCGCCACCCGGGCCTATTTCCAGCTCTACAGCGTCCCGACTTCGCTGGCCGGCCAGATTGGCCGTTTCTTCGTCTCGGGCTGGCCGCTGGCAATTCAGGCGCTGTGGAAGGAAATCCTGTTCTGCGTCGCGCTGCTGGCAATCGGCGCGCTGGCGGGGTTCGCCCTCGTGGCGGGCGACCCGAGCTGGTATTACAGCATCCTCTCCGAAGACATGGCCGGCGGGCGCGATCCCTCGGCAAGCGCGGAG
>JASLBO010000068.1 GCA_030146605.1 Sphingomonas sp.
GCAACAGCACGTCGGCGTGCGCGCGCAGGAAGGCGGCGTAGCTCTCCCGACTGGTGAGGTCGAACGCCGCGAAGGCGGCGTCGACTCGCTCATGTGCCTCGGCAGTGCCGGCGCGGAGTGCCTGGTGGACTGGGTTCAAGCGAAGACGCGCGCGAAGATCGTGTCGACCTGGCGGAAGTGATAGCCGAGGTCGAACTTGTCCTCGAGTTCCTGAACCGACAGCGCGGCCGTGACTTCGGGATCGGCCTTGAGCAGTTCGAGCAGCGAGAGCTGGCCGTCGCTCTCCCACACTTTCATCGCGTTGCGCTGGACGAGGCGATAGCTGTCCTCGCGGCTGACTCCCGCCTGGGTGAGCGCGAGCAGGACGCGCTGCGAGTGGACGAGCCCGCCCATCCGATCCAGATTCTTCTGCATCCGTGCCGGATAGACCAGCAATTTGTCCATCACGCCCGAGAGGCGGGCGAGGGCGAAATCGAGCGTAATCGTCGCGTCGGGGCCGATATAGCGCTCGACCGAGGAGTGGCTGATGTCGCGCTCGTGCCACAAGGCAACATTCTCCATCGCCGGGATGGTGGCGCTGCGGACCATGCGGGCGAGGCCGGTGAGGTTTTCGGTGAGCACCGGATTGCGCTTGTGCGGCATCGCCGACGAGCCCTTCTGGCCGGGGGAGAAATATTCCTCGGCTTCGAGCACTTCGGTGCGCTGGAGGTGGCGGACTTCAGTCGCGAGGCGCTCGATCGACGAGGCGATGACGCCGAGCGTGGCGAAGAACATCGCGTGGCGATCGCGCGGAATCACCTGGGTCGAGACCGGCTCGACCGCGAGGCCGAGCTTTTCGGCGACATGCGCTTCGACGCGCGGATCGATATTGGCGAAGGTGCCAACCGCGCCCGAGATCGCGCAGGTGGCGATATCGGCGCGGGCGGCAACGAGGCGGGCGCGGTTGCGCTTGAACTCGGCATAGGCCTGGGCGAGCTTGAGCCCGAAGGTGACCGGCTCGGCATGGATGCCGTGGCTGCGGCCGATCGTCGGAGTCAGCTTGTGCTCATGGGCGCGGCGCTCGAGCACTTCGAGCAAGTGATCGAGATCGGCGATCAGGATGTCGGCGGCGCGGGCGAGCTGGACTGCGAGGCAGGTGTCGAGCACGTCCGAGCTGGTCATGCCCTGATGCATGAAGCGCGCTTCGTCGCCGACCTGCTCGGCGACCCAGGTGAGGAAGGCGATGACGTCGTGTTTGGTGACCGCCTCGATCGCGTCGATCGCGGCGACATCGATTACGGGCTTGGTAGCCCACCAGTCCCACAATGCCCTGGCGGCCGCTTTCGGTACCACGCCGAGTTCGGCGAGGGCCTCGGTCGCATGCGCCTCGATTTCGAACCAGATCGCGAAGCGGGCTTCGGGGGACCAGATCGCAGTCATTTCGGGCCGCGAGTAACGGGGAACCATAGGATGCCTTTCGCCGGGAGTTGGCGCGGCGATAGCAAGCGGGCCCGCGACTTTCCAGCGCCGGCGGCTGCGATAGGCTTAGCCGGCTGGCCGTCGCCTGGGTCGCGAGTGCCGTTGCGCCGCTGCCACACAGCAAATGAAATGCGACGAAGTGGGGCCCCTCGGGGGTGATTTGTTAGATTGCCGGCGGGAAGTAGGAACCAGCGCCTCAGTTCACAGGTTCATATCTGTGAGCAGTGATAGTTTATCGCTCCGCCAGCGTAGTTCGGCCGGAGCAAAGAACAGGAGATAGAACCGATGTTTAAGGCAGTTCTTCTTGCCACGTCTATGCTTGTTGCTGCGCCGGTCTTTGCGCAGGACAGGCAAGTGGCCGAATCTACGCAGACGCAGCCCCAGAACCCGCCTGCGACTCAACCCTCTGCGCCGCAGCCGGGGACAACCGATGACGCTGCGCCGGGCACGCAAGGCTCGGGAACCGTAGAGGAAGCGCCGGCTGCGACGCCGGCACCGGCGACCGAGGCCGCGCAACCCACGCCCAGCCAGCCGGCGACGCCTGCGCAGCCCGATGCCGCGCAACCCCAGCCCGCGACGCCCGCGCAGCCGGCGGCGACGCCGCAGCGGAATGCGGCGGCTGGAACCACCGGCGCCGGCAGCGCAGCGACGCAGCCGGCGAGCACGCCGGCGCAGGTCGCCGAGGCAGTGGGCCGCGACTTCGGCAGCTATGACAAGGATTCGAGCGGCACGCTGACCCAGGCCGAGTTCGGTGCCTGGGTGGGTGCGCTGCGCAAGGCTTCGGAGCCGGGGTTCGCGCCGGGCTCGCCCGAGGCGAATGTCTGGCTCGGTCAGGCCTTTGCGCAGGCCGATGCCGACAAGAACAAGTCGGTCAGCCAGGCGGAAGTGACGGCCTTTCTGACGCCGAAGAAGTAAAGCTCCCGCGCCGCACGCATGGCGCAACTCCCGGGCGGCCGTCGGATTTGTCTCCGGCGGCCGTTTGGCGTGTCTGGCAGAGCATTGCGACTGAAGGCTTGAGCTGGTCGGACCTTCTTCAATCCTCCCCCTTGCGGGGAGGATTGGGCATGCCGCCGTCCACCAGGAGCGGTCGCCGGTTCGGCGCGCTAGATCAGGCCCTGGGCGCGCAGGCTGGTATGGCCTTCGGCGCCGAGGATGATGTGATCGTGCACCGCGATGCCGAGGCGCTTGCCCGCCTCCGCGACCTGGCGGGTGATCTCGATATCGGCGCGGCTGGGGGAGGGGTCGCCCGAGGGGTGGTTGTGGACGAGGATGATCGCCGCCGAGCCGAGATCGATCGCGCGGCGGATGACTTCGCGGACATAGACCGGCGCCTCGTCGAGCGAGCCTTCGTTCATCAGCTCGTCGCGGATCAGCATGTTGCGCGCATTGAGATGGAGCACGCGGACGCGCTCGATCGCGTGATGCGCCATCTCGGCGCGGAGATAATCGAGCAGGGCCTGCCAATTGGCGAGCACCGGGCGCGCGGCGACCTGACCGCGGAGCAGCCGGAGCGCGGCGGCATGTGCGGCCTTCAATGCGGCAACGCTGGTTTCGCCCATGCCGGGCACGCGGGCGAGCGCCTCGGCATCGGCAGTGAGCAGGCCGGCGATCCCGCCGAATTCGGCGAGCAGCGCCTTGGCCAGCGGCTTGGTGTCGCGGCGGGGAATGGCGAGGGCGAGGAGATATTCGATCAGCTCGTGATCGAGCAAGGCGTCGGGGCCGCCCTCGAACAGGCGCTGGCGCAGGCGGGCGCGGTGTCCTGTGTTGTCGGGCTCGGTCGCCATGCCCGCCAGTATAAGTCAGCGCGTCGGCAAGTCGAACGGCAAGTCGATCCGCCAGAAGCGCGTCGCTACGCCTTCGGTGCCAAAGTCGTTGTCGTTGACCAATAGCAACTGGCGCGGCGAGAGGATTGCCATGCCTTCGAGATCGGCATGGATCTCGGGGAAGTCGTCGGTCGACAGGATCAGCGTCTTGGCGAGGACGGGCAGGTCGAGGTCGCCCGCGCCGCTCAGTTCCTCGATGGTGGGGCGGGTGTCGGGATCGAAATGCTGCGGATCGAGCGCGGCGCCCGATTCGAGGTCGACGGCGTAGAGCTTGGTGGCGTGCGAGCCGCGTTCGAGCACGAGCAGCAGGTTTCGCCCCAGCGTGGCGAGTTCGCTGACCTTGATGTCGGAACGGTCGAAATCGCCGGCCGCCTGATCGCGCAGGAAGCTGCCGGGTTTGTCGAGCGGATAGAGATATTGGCCGGTCACCATTTCGGTGGCGGTGTCGAGCGCCCAGAGGCGGACGTGGCGCGCGCGGCTGTGTGCCGCCACGTCGGGATGGGCGAGCGGGCTCTGGAAGGCGAGATGCAGCGTGGTACCGTCGTCGGACAGCGCCAGTGCCTCGAAGCCGCGGTTGAGGCGGCGGCGCGCGGCGATCGCGGGCAGGGTGTCGCGGATCGGATAAGCGGCGTCGGCGAACCAGTCGGCGCAGCCCTTCGGCACCAGCCGCGCGCCGACGGTGCCGTCGGGCGCGACGCGGAGCAAGGAGGGCCCATATTCCTCGCCGATCCAGAAGCTGCCGTCGCGCGCGACGGCGACGCCTTCGGTGTCGGCGCCGGACGGATCGGGCGCGAGCAGCGTACCGTCGAGCGCGATGGCGGGCTCGCGCTCCTCCGCGAGGCTGTAGGGCGGCGGCAGGCCCGAGATCGGATCGCCGGCGGGGGTGCGCAGCGGCAAGGTGCGCAGGATCGTAACGCGGTCGCCTTCGATCTCGAGTTCGGACAGCGCCGGCCCGATGGCGAGGCCGGGCATGACCTTGGCGCCGTCGGCGTCGTGTTTGGCGAGGTGGTCGAGCCCGTAGCGGCGGACGGCGAGCTTGACCTTGAGGTTGGGGCCGCGGTCGCCGATCGCCCAGAGGCTGCCGTCGGCGCCGCGCGCGAGGCCCGAGCCGAGGCCGCGAACGATGGTCAGCGCACCGCCAGGCAGGTGGAGGGTCTCGAGCACTTCGTCGTCAAAGGCGAGCGGCGTGGCGATCGGCCCGGTCATCCGGCACCCGCCTCAGGACTGCGCGGTCATGAACGCGAGCACCCGCTCCGCCTGTTCGGCGGGTAGCCCGTCGACCGCCTGGGTGAGGATCACGCCCGTCCGGCACTGCTCGGTCTCGCTGAGCGACCGCGCCCCGGACCCGTCGAGGAAGGCGGCGAGCTGGCGATCGCTGATGCCCGAGCGCTTCATCTGGGCGACCAGCGCCTCGCTATCGGCCCGGGACAGCGTGCTGATCTCGCGTTTGGCCGGGGTTTTCTGGCCGGCCGCGATCGCGCGGAACTGCGCGGCACCGATGTCCCCAAGCAGCTTCTGGACCTTGGGGGAGGGGGTGGTGCCGGGCTGGATCGTGGCGAAGGTATATTGCGCGCAGAGCGTCGGCGACTCCGCGGCCAGTCCGTTCATCAGCGCCGCCTGGCTCTTCCGGAACGCCTCGAACTCGGCGGCAGGTGCGAGCGCCAGCTCGCGGACATGCGCCTTGCGGAACGCGGCCATCCGATTGAAGCCGAGCAGGTTGAGCGACGCCGGGGTAGCGCCGGCGCGATGCTGCGCGACCATCTCGGTCTTCAGCGCGGCGTAATCGGTCGGGAAATATTGGCGAAAGGCCTGGAACATCGGCCCCATCGCCGGATCGTTCTGAACCACGGTTTCGAACTCGGCTTCGAGCTTTCCCGGGCGGTTCTCGAACGCCTGGAATGCGAACTTTCCGAGGAACAGGCCGACGAACACGGCAATCATGAAGCCGATAATCTTGGCTATCGGTCGTTTTCGAACTGACGCGGCCATACACATCCCATTTACCAGAAACTCTGTCGCCGTTACCGGCTCCAAACGCCTAGCCCGGAAGCCGCGCGTCTGTGAAGCAGGGTTCGTTACGGTCGCGATCAGCTTCAGGCCCCAGTGTTGACTCGGGACCGAGCCCTTCCTAAAGCGCCCCTGCCTTGGCGGGCTCGCCGCTTGGCACATGCGTCTGGCCTGCCGGAAACGGCTTCAAGGAGAGGCAATTGGCCGAGAACGAGCCCGGACTGGACCCCTTGCCCGAGGATGCCCGCCTGAACGCGCTCGACGAGCGACTGCGGCGAGCCAAATCGGAAGAGGCGATCAGAACCGGCGCCGTGGATACCACGGGCGATGCCAGCTATCGCCTCGGGAACCGCGTGCTGGCCGAACTGATCGGAAGCATGGTCGGAGGAGCAGTGATCGGCGCTACGCTCGATTGGCTGCTGGGAACCTCCCCCTGGCTCCTGCTCGCGCTCATGTTCCTCGGGATCGGGAACGCGTTCAGGAACATCATCCGGCTTACCAGCAAGCGTCCGTGATCCTCACGGGCGCCGCGCGCGTACCGAACCAATTTTAGCGAGATAAGAAGCCAAGTGGCCGC
>JASLBO010000078.1 GCA_030146605.1 Sphingomonas sp.
CGGAGATGCCGCTGCCGGCCACCGTCGACGCGATCGGCATCAACTATCAGGGCGCCGGCGTCCGATCCTTGCCGCCGCAATATCGCCCCTTCGCCGAGAAATTTCCGGACAAGATCCTGTTCGAATCCGAGAGCGCTTCGACGCTCAGCAGCCGCGGCGAATATCTCTTCCCGGTATCGGGCAGCATCAGCGGCCCGGTCCGGCCGGGCTCCGGCGGCGATCCCGCCCGCCAGCACGTGAGCGCCTATGAGCTCCACGCTGCCGATTTCGGGTCTTCGCCCGACCGCGAATTTGCCGCGATGGACCAGAATCCGGGCGTCGCCGGCGAGTTCGTCTGGACGGGATTCGACTATCTCGGCGAACCGACGCCTTATTATGGCGCACGCAGTTCCTATTCGGGCATTATCGACCTTGCCGGGTTCCCGAAGGATCGTTTCTGGCTCTATCAGGCGCGGTGGCGGCCCGAGCTGAAATTCGCCCATATTCTGCCGCACTGGACCTGGCCAGGCCGCGAGGGGCAGGTGACCCCGGTCCATGTTTTCACTTCGGCGGACGAAGCCGAGCTGTTCGTCAACGGCAAGTCGCAGGGGCGGCAGAAGCGCGCGCCCTTCGCCTATCGCTTCCGCTGGGATTACGTCACCTACGAGCCGGGCGAGGTAAAGGTCGTGACGTTGAAAGCGGGGCAGCCCTGGGCAACGCAGACCGTCACGACAACCGAAGCGCCGGCAATCCTCTCGGCGGGTACCGACCGTAGCCGGATCAAGGGTGACGGCCGCGACGTCGCCTTCGTGACGGTGCGCGTCCAGGATTCCCGGGGCCGGACCGCGCCGACCGCCGCGAATGTGATCCGCTTCACGGTGTCCGGCCCCGGAGAACTGGTTGCCACCGACAATGGCGACCCGACCAGCTTCGTTCCGTTCCCGTCGGCAACGAGGCCCGCGTTCAACGGGCTCGCGCTGGCGATCGTCCGCGCCAGGCCGGGTGCGAAAGGAACGATCACCGTCCAGGCGCAATCCGACGGGCTGGTCTCGGGCACGACCACGCTGACGGCCCGCTAGGTCGGTTCCATTTCGTCGAGTCGGTCCGCTGCGAAAACAGGGGACCGGGTTCACAAGCAGCGTCCTCCGGGCGCGGCCCCAAGTCATAACTCAGACAAGATTGACATATTCTCACTCGAATCCTATGGTCGAGTTAGCGCTACCAAAACGCTCGCGACCACCTGCAAAGCAGGGGAACATTGGGGAGGATTGAGGATGGTTTCTCGTATCGAATGCGCACGTCGCGCACTGATGGGCGCGGTTGCCGTCTCCGGCCTGGCCTTGCCGGCCCTTGCCGCGGCGCAGACCGCGGCATCCCCGGAATCCTCCGCCAGCATTGCCGGCGAGCCGCAGGACGGAACCGGTCAGGCCGCGCCCGCACAGGTCGACTCCCAGGATCCGTCCGAGACCGAGAACGACGAAATCGTCGTATCCGGCTATCGCGCGTCGCTGGAGAGCCAGACCAACGCCAAGCGCAATTCGATCGGCTTCACCGACACGATCTTCGCCGAGGATATCGGCAAGTTTCCCGACACCAATATCGCGGAATCGGTGAACCGGATCCCCGGCGTCACGATCAGTCGCGAAGTGACCGGGGAAGGCACCAACGTCGCGATCCGCGGCCTGGGCACGAACTTCACGCGGGTGTTGCTCAACGGCGCGCCGGTTGCGGTCGCCTCGGTGCGCTTCGACGCGCAGAGCACCAACCGCGAGGTGGATCTCGATCTACTGCCCACCGAATTGTTCACCCAGCTCACCGTCAGCAAATCCCCGGTGGCGAGCCAGATCGAGGGCGGCGCCGCCGGAACCGTGAATCTGCGCTCGGCAAGGCCCTTCGACAATCCCGACACCTATGTGAGCTATTCGCTCCAGGGGCAGAGGGTCAGTTCGGCGGACAAATGGGGGTATCGCGGTCACCTGCTCGCCAGCACAACCTTCGGCAATTTCGGCATTCTAGCCGGCGTCTCGGTGTCCAAGACCCAGTTCCAGATCGACGGCTATGAGACGATCGGCTGGACCAACCCCAATTTGTCTGCAGCACAGCGCACCAGCGGCACGTTGAATGCCACCGGCGGCGGCAATTTCAGCATCCCGGCGACCGTCCCGGCAAATGCCGGCAATGGCCTGACCACCGGCGCCGCGATCAATCAGGCGCTCCTCCTCGCCATCAATCCCGGCGCGACGATCGATCAGATCGACAATGGCCTGATACCCCGCCTCAGCCGCCCCCGCACCGAGGTGGGATCGCGCGAGCGCCAAAGCTATCTCGCGTCGCTCGAGTGGCGGCCCAGCGACGCCCTGCGCTTCTACGTCGACGGGATGTACGGCAAGCGCGACACCGAATTCACCCGAACCGCGATGAACTGGGTCGGCCGCAACGGTGCGGCGATCCCGCTCAACACGACCTATGACCGCGCCGATTGCGCCACCGGCTGCGTCGTCACCAGCGGGACTTACGCGAACGCGCAATTCTTCCTCGAATATCGTCCGTACAAGGACACCCAGGACTATTGGGGCGTAAATCCGGGGCTGGAATTCACCGTCAACGACTGGATCAGGGGCGACCTCCAGGCGAACTACACCAAGAGCAATTTCCGCCGCGAGAGCCCGACCGTGCTGGTGATCACGCCGCCGAGCAGCGGCGTCACCGCAACCTATGTCAATGACGGGACCATCCCCGTGGTCACGGCCAACGTCGATCTCAACAATCCCGCCAATTTCGGCTGGGCCGGCGGCGGCCGCGTCAATTTGAACGGCGAGGAACGCGAGACCGAGACCAAGGGCGTGCGCGGCAGCCTGCTGTTCGGCGATGCCTCGCGGTTCAGCGTCCGTGTCGGCGCGGCATATGACGACACGCGTCGCCGGATCACCCCGTTCGACAATACCGCTGTGTGGCAGAACGCGATCTGCGGCAATGGCCCCAACATCACCTTGCCGGCGCCCAACACCGGCACCACGCCGTGTACCGGACTCAACCAGCCGGGCACCGCGACGCCCACGGGCTTCCCCGCCTTTGCCGGCTACGGCACCAACTTCACGGCCGGCGGGCCGCCGATCAGCTATGCCGGCTCGCGCATTCCCACCGCCGCAGTGCCCAATTACCTGATGCCCGGGAGCAACGGATTCATCACCGTCGACTGGAACAAGTTCAAGGCGGACACCAATTACGATGCCCTTCTCGCCAATGCCGATGAGACCGGCAGCGGCAGCAGCGGCGCCAATGGCGGCCTTATCCGTGAGAAGGTGACGGGTACCTTTGCCGAGGCGAACGGTGTCGTCGATGTCGGCGCCAATACGCTTCGGCTCAATGCCGGCGTTCGCTATGTCCGGACCGAGCAGATCATCGGCGGCAGGGTCAGCGTTCCAGACGGACGCAACTCGACGATCGCGGACGGCGGCCGCTATCCCAACACGGTCACTTTCCCGACCACGACGACGATCTATTCGAAGTTCCTGCCGTCAGCGAGCCTCGCGCTCGACTTCGATGGAAAGGCAGTGGTCCGCGGCTCGGTCTCGCGGACGATGACGCGCCCCGATCCGAACGCCATGCTGCCCGGGGCAAGCTTCGTGCAGCCGTCGGCCGACACCGGCACGGTCGGCAATCCGGCGCTCGACCCCTATATCTCGACCAACATCGATCTCGGATTCGAATATTATACGGGCGGTGAAGGGGTCATCGCGTTCGCCGCGTTCCGCAAGTCCATCACCGGCTTCACCGTCAATGGCCTGCGCACGGTCCCGTTCTCGTTCTTCAACCAATATGGGATCACGATCGACTCGCTCACCCAGGCCCAGCGGGATGCGCTGGCTACCCGCGCCAATGGCGGCCCGCTCAACGACGTACCGGTGGTCGTCCAGCAACAGGTCAACTCGGACGGCAAGCTCAAGGTCAACGGCCTCGAGTTCCAGATCACCCAGCCGCTCGATTTCCTCACGAACTGGGCGGGCGTCCGTGGCTTCGGCTTCCAGGGCAATCTGACCCTGATCGATCAGAAGGGCGAGGGCGCCGGCGCCCCCGCGGTTGCGATCGGGGTGGCACCGACCACTTATACCCTGACCGGCTATTATGAGGGCAATGGTCTCTCGGCGCGGCTGACCTACACCTATAACGAGGGGTCGCAAGGATCGGGCACCAACCAGAACGGCATTCCGGCGGCGGCGATCTTCGGACGGGATTATACCCAGCTCGATTTCTCCGGCAGCGTCGATCTGGGTGGTATCTTCGGCCAGAAATATCTGCCGACGCTGGTGCTGAACGTCATCAACATCACCAAGGAAGCGCAGAGCAGCTACTTCCAGTTCGATAACGCGACGTTCAACGAATATAATCCCGGCCGAACCGTCCTGGTGGGCATTCGCGGCCGTTTCTAGGTCTTCCTCCCCGGGCGGTCGAGCGAGTCCCTCTCCCGATCGCCCACCCTGGAGCCGCCGGAAGGCGGCTCGTTTTTTGCGTGGCGCGCAGGGCTTCGGCTGTTCCCGTTTGCCGAGGGAGGCTATGACCTTGTGATCCGCGTCAATCCCGATCGGACGCCAGCCACATCGGCCGGTACGCCGCGAACCAGTCGAGGCGCTCGCCCGGCGTCGCCCTGATCCGGATGCCGGGGTCGCGATGTTCGCCCGCGCCACCGCGTTGTAGAGGCCCGAGGGGGCGAGACCCGCGCGCCGCATGCCGAACAGGGTGTCGAAACGGCCATAACGCCCGCCTGCCCTGTCGCCGCTCGCGCGATCGAATTCGAGCGACAGACGCGGGGTCGATGCGCTCGGGAAAGTATAGCCGATATCGGCGTGGACGAAGGTCGCGCTGACCGCTGTGCCGCCGCGCCCGGTGCCGGCGTTATGGCCACCCGGATGTAACCCGCACCCGGCCGTCAGACTCGGTCGAAACCGAGGACCTGATCGGCAAGGTCTGGGTGACCCGGCGCGGCGTGCACGTGATCCTCACCACCTGGGTGATCCTCGTGCCCTGCTTCCTGTGGATCTTCGCCGGCGCCCCCTTTGTCGAGCGGCTGCGCGGCAATCAGGCGCTGTCGGCGGCGCTCTCCGCGATCACCGCGGCGGTGGTCGGCGTCATCCTCAATCTCGCGATCTGGTTCGCGATCCATACGCTGTCCGGCGAGGTGCGTTCGGTCCCGTTCGCCGCCGGCAGCTTCGAAATTCCCGTTCCGGGCACGATCGACGTCGCGGCTTCGCTGCTGGCGCTGGCGGCGGCGGTCGCGGTGTTCCGCTTCAAGGCCGGGGTGCTGCAGGTGCTCGCCGTCTGCGCGGCGGCGGGCGCACTCTACGTTCTCTTGCTCGGATGAGCCCGCAACGGATCAGCCTTCCGTCGCCTGCGGATCGGCGGCGGGACGCCCGAGGAAGCGGCTATAGGCCCAGCTGATCCCGATCAGCACCACGCCTAGCGCGAGGAACGACAGGATCCGCAACACGCCGTCGAGCGCGCCGGCGTCGATCAGGAACACCTTGAACGTCACCAGTGCGAGCAGCCCGAGGCCGGCGAGCCGCAGATCGTGCTTCCCGGCGGTGATCCCGCGCCACAGCCAGAACAGAGCAAGGCCGAGCAGCGCCGCCGAATAGCCGCCATTTTCGAGCGTGCCGACCGGCCCGGTGAGCATGCTGCCATGCGTTGCCTGGCGTATCGCTGCCAGCACCGTGACGATGGTGAGCAGCGCCGCGCCGACACGCCAGCCGCGCGTCGTGGCAAGCGACCACAGCCAGAAAGCCGCAAGCCCGCCGTGCAGCACGGCGGCGTTGAGCAGCGGCAGCGCGCCCACCGCCTGTGCTTCGATCGTCGGATTGAAGATCAGCAGGTCGAACCAGACCAGCCGCACCAGCCCGAGCCCGAGCAGGATCGACGCGAGCGACGGGAAAAGGCCGCGGCGCAGCAGGATCCAGCCGGCGGCGAGGCAGACCTGGGTCAGCAACGCGCGCTCGACAAAGCCGAATGTGACGAATTGCGGCAACGTCGCGATCGCCAGCACCTGCTTGGCCAGCGCGTACAGGAGCAGGATCGCGACGCCGATCGCGATGCTGCCGACCAGCCGCCGGGCACGCCCGAGCTGGCGCGGGTCGAGCATGGCCGCAAGCACCGCCGCCGTGGGTAGCGCCAGCGCGCGGAACAGATCGGGCAGCGCCGGAATGGCGAGGTAGGGCAATCGATCGCCAGCCAGCGACGCGGCGATCAGCTGGGCGAGCGCGATCAGCGGAAACACCGCCGCCACCAGCGCGGCAAGATAGGGCAAGGCCGGAAGCACGAACAACGCCGGCGCCCCGGCCACGCGCGCCCAGCCGGCGAGGCCGAGCACCACCAGTGCCAGCGGCAGCCCCAGCCATGCCCCGGGCAGGAACTGCGCAAGGCCGAGTGCCACGAGCAGCCCGGCGACGAGGCTGGAGGCGATCAAGGCGGGATCGTTCGACTCGC
>JASLBO010000164.1 GCA_030146605.1 Sphingomonas sp.
CGAAGAATTGTCCGATCGGCTGATGAAGCTCACCGGCTGGCAGGTCGTAGCGGTGCCCGGCCTGGTCCCGGACGACGTGTTTTTCGATCATATGGCCAATCGGCGTTTCGTCGCCGGCAATTTCATCCGCCGCCCCGACCAGCTCGATTACATTCAGGAGCCCGACGTCTTCCACGACGTGTTCGGTCACGTCCCGATGCTCGCCGACCCGGTCTTCGCCGATTATCTCGAAGCCTATGGCCGCGGCGGCGTCCGCGCGATGGAGCTCGGCGCGCTCAAGCAGCTCGGCCGGCTCTATTGGTACACCGTCGAATTCGGACTGGTGCAGGAGGCCGAGGGGCTGCGCATCTATGGCGCGGGGATCGTCTCGAGCTCGGCCGAGAGCCGCTTCGCGCTCGACGACCCGAGCCCCAACCGGATCGGCTTCGACCTCGCCAGGGTGATGCGTACCGAATATCGGATCGACGATTTCCAGCAGAATTATTTCGTCATCCCGAGCTTCGACGAACTGCTGCGGGTGACGATCGAAACCGACTTCTCGCCGCTTTACGATGAGATATTGGGGCTTCCCGATATCCCGGTTGCCGGGATTCTGCCGGAGGATGACGTGATCACGCGCGGCACACAGGAATATGCGCGGACCAAGGGCTGACGTATCCGGGCTCCTGCTTTCGCAGGGGCAGGAAGGTCAGATATCCAGCGCCCAGCCGTCGCGGCCCTTGGGATCGGGTGGGCTGCTCGCCACATAGCGGCTCCCGCCGGCCTGCAGCCGCAGGATCGTCCAGTCGCCGCGGCGATCGACTTCCTCCAGCGCGCAGCCGCATGCCGCGAACGCCGCCGCGACCTGCGCTCGCTGAGTCTCGAGCAATCCGGCGAGCACGATCGTCGCGCGGGCATCGGCGATCGCGGCAAGCTCGGGCGCCATCGAGACCAGAGGTCCGGCAAGGATGTTGGCGATCACCAGATCATATGGCGCCCGCGCAGTAATCGCGTCGCTGAGCGCTCCGTCGGCGACGACCAGTTCGATTCGCTCCACCCCGTTAACAAGCGCGTTCACTTGCGTCACTTCGATTGCAGAAGGATCGATGTCGGTCGCGACGATGCGCGCCCGCGGCCAGAGATGCGCGGCGGCGAATGCCAGCAGCCCGGTGCCGGTACCCACATCGATGACGTTATCGAAGTCGCGCTGCCCCATCGCATCGAGCATCCGCAGGCAGCCCGAGGTCGTCGCATGATGGCCGGTGCCGAAGGCGCGCCCGGCATCGATCAGAAAGGCGCGGCCGCCCGCCGGCGCCTCCACCGGGTGCGCGCTGGTATGCACGACGAACCGCCCCTCGCGGATCGGCTCGAGCCCTTCCTGGCTCATCGCCACCCAGTCCTCGGCGGTCAGCGGCTCGATCACCGGCTCGGCGCCCGCGGCGCTCGGCACCAGCGCGCGCAACGCCGCGAGCATCGCCGCGCCGGGCTCGTCCTCCATATAGGCGTCGAGCCGCCAGCGCTCGACATCGTCCTCGACGAGCTCGGTGGTCATCAGCACCGCGTCGAGCGCGAACTCGCCGGCATCGATCGCTTCCGCCTCGGCGCGCGTGCAGGGAAGCGTCACCTTCCAGCTGTCGACCTGCTCAGCGGACATAGCTGGCGCCGTTGATGTCGAGCACCGCGCCGGTCATCGAGGGCGGCGCCTCGAGCGCGCAGAAGCGGGCAAGCGTCGCTACTTCCTCGGGCGCGGCGACGCGGCCGAGCGGGATGTCCGCCAGCAATTTCTCGCCGCCGCGGCTCGACAGATAATCCTCGGCCATGCCGGTCATCGTGAAGCCGGGGCAAATCGCGAAAGCGAGAATGCCGTCGCGCGCGTACCCTCGCGCAATGGTCTTGGTCATGCCGACCATCCCCGCCTTGGAGGCGGCATAATGCCAATGCGCCGGTGAATCGCCGCGATAGGCGGCGCGGCTGGCGATATTGACGATGCGGCCGGGGTGCCCCTCGACCTGCCAGTGGCGCACCGCGAGACGGCAAAGTTCGGCGGATGCGGTGAGGTTGACTCGCATCGTCCGCTCCCAACCGGCGACCCAGTCTTCATGATCGAGATCGAGCGGCGTCGCTTCGAAGATGCCGGCATTGTTGATCAGCACGTCGATGCGCCCGTCGAGCGCGTCCAGCGCCTGCTGCCACAGCTGCCGAGGCGCGGCGGGATCGGTGAAGTCGGCGGGAATGCCGCTGCGCGTGCCCTGGCCGATGAGGCGAAGGCCTTCTCCGGTGAGCGCTTCAGCGATCGCTGCGCCGATGCCGCGGCTGGCGCCGGTGAGGAGGATGTTGGTCATAAGGCGGGCTAGTAGCGGCTCTTCCCACAGCCGTCATCACCGCTCCCCTCCCGCTTGCGGGAGGGGAATTAAGCGAGAGCGAATATTTTAGGCTGCGACCGAATTCGAGAAGGTCTCGGCGGCGGCGCGGAGCTGGTTGAGGCGGTCATCGACTTCAGCGACATCTTGCTGGAGGGTATCGATCTCGCTGGTGACCGTTTTGGTGTCTTCGCGGATCGCCCCGATCGTCGCAGACATCGAATCGGCGGCGAGTGCGGTCTCGTCGACCGCGGCGGTGATCGCCGTCACGGTCTGCGCCTGCACCTCCATCGCGGTGCGGATGCGATTGGCGCTTTCCTGCACTTCGTCGACCGTCGAGCGGATCGACGCGTTGGTTTCCACCGTCGAGCGCGTCGCGGCCTGGATCGACGCGATCTTGGCGGCGATATCGTCGGGCGCGCGCGCGGTCTGGCTGGCGAGGCTCTTCACTTCCTGCGCGACCACGGCAAAGCCGCGGCCGGCATCGCCGGCACGCGCCGCCTCGATCGTCGCGTTGAGCGCGAGCAAATTGGTCTGCCCGGCAATGTCGCGGATCAGGCTGAGGATCGATTCGATTGACTTGGCGTGATCCGAAAGCATCTCGGACATGCCTACCGCAGCGCCCGCCTGGCCCGAGGCGCGGGTGGCGATCTCGGCCGCCGCCTCGACTTCCATCCGGGCGTCCTCGATCGCCCGGATCAAACCCGCGGCCGTCTGCGCGGCTTCGCGCATCGCGACCGCCGATTGCTCGGCCGCCGCCGCGACTTCGCTGGCCTTGCCCAGCATCCCGCGCGCCGAGCTAGACGCGCCCTGCGCCTGGACGCGGATACGGTTTCCGAGCGCGGTCGCGCCTTCGATCGATTCGCTGATGCTGGCGCGGAAGCGCGCCGAGCTGTCACGCCGCTCTTCGCTGATCTGCGCCGCATCGGTCGCGCCGAGATGACCCGCCATCAGATCGGCCTCGGCCATGGCGAGGCGTTGGACCACGTCGCAGAGCCGGCCGAGCCGATCGGCATCGCTGAGCTTTTCGCGCAGCACGCCCATCGTGGCGCTGTGTGCATAAGCAAAGGAAGCGAGCACCGCGGGCAGCGGGACGCCGCCTTTATAGGTGTCGGCCGCATAGCCGCACGCCATCTCCACCCATTCCTCGGTGAAGGGGCCGGAATATTTCAGCCGCGAATAGCGCGCGCCGAGCTGGACCTGCTCCTCGAACGCGCGGGCGTCTTCGAAAGCGGCGCGCATCGGCGCGCTCGCCGGCATGACGAGGAAGTGCTTCCAGAAGGCGCGCGCGATATCCTCGTGATGCCCCTCGAGCAGCGCACTGATCTCGGCACAAGCGGGCAACACCGCCTCGTCCCAGTCATAGACTCGCCGATGCTCCTCGACCGAGCGGGTTCCCCCGCTCCAACGTCCCGGTTCGCGCCGTCCAACCATATGCTTCTCTCCTAGGCCGCGACTTTCGATACGAAGTCGCTGGCACTCAACTTGAGGCTGCCGAGCTGGGTGTCGAGGGCGGCAAAGCCCTGCCCGACCCGATCGATTTCGGATGCCACCGTCTCGGTATCCTCGCGGATCGCGCCGATCGTGGCAGACATCGAATCGGCAGCGAGCGCGGTCTCGTCGACCGCGGCGGTGATCGCGGTGACGGTCTGCGCCTGAACTTCCATCGCGGTACGGATGCGGTTCGCGCTCTCCTGTACTTCGGCGACGGTCTCGCGGATCGATGCGTTGGTCTCGACCGTGCTGCGAGTCGCCGACTGGATCGCGGCGATCTTGGCGGCGATGTCGTCAGTCGCCCGCGCAGTTTGATTGGCGAGGCTCTTCACTTCCTGCGCGACCACCGCGAAGCCGCGGCCGGCATCGCCGGCGCGTGCCGCCTCGATCGTCGCGTTCAAGGCGAGCAAGTTGGTCTGCCCCGCAATGTCGCGGATCAGGCCGAGGATCGATTCGATCGACTTGGCGTGATCCGAAAGCATCTCGGACATGCCGACGGCGGCACCTGCCTGACCCGAGGCGCGGGTGGCGATCTCGGCAGCCGCCTCGACCTCCATCCGGGCATCCTCGATCGCGCGGATCAGCCCGGCGGCGGTCTGCGCGGCTTCGCGCATCGCCACTGCCGATTGCTCGGCCGCTGCGGCGACTTCGGAGGCCTTGCCCAGCATCCCGCGAGCGGAAGCCGAGGTGTGGACCGCCTGGACGCGGAGCTGATCGCCCTCGCGCGACGCGTTCTCGACCGTCAGGCCGATCGAGTCGCGGAATTCGGCGGCGAGCCGATCGCGCGCGGTCTGCGAGCTGTGCTCGCGATGCATGTTGTAGAGCTCGACCGTGATGTCGCCCTCGAGCGCCGACAGCCGCATCAGCGTATCGATCTGATCGACCAGCCGGCTATCCTCCGAACCCACGCGGCGGGTGAGCACCTGCAGCGCGGCACGATCGCTGGCGCTGATCATCGACAGCAGCGCCATCGGCGGCACGTCGGCACTATACGCAGCGGCGACCGAGCGCTCGATCGACTCGATCCAGGCGCTGCCCTGCGTATCGAGAAAGCGGTTCTTGAGGAACACCACGCCGAGATCGATCATCTTGGCAGTATCGTCGGGCGCCCAGTTGCGCTCGTCCGCGAAGCAGCGCAGCCATTGTTGCCAATAAGCTTCGGAGACCGAACGGATTTCAGGTTCGAGCGCCTCCCAGGTTTCGCGGCTCGAACGTACCAGCGACCCTTCGACATCGAACACGCGCAGCCGGGCGCGAATGTCGATCCTGGCGCTCATCGTGCCGGCTGCCGGCAGGTCCTTGGTCGATGCCACGTTAAACAGGTCCCCTTGGGGCGGCCGCGGGAACTCTCGGCCGCTATTCCCTCCGCTATGGCGCGAGACTGGTTAAGAGCGGGTTAGGACCCCATCGCGTCTTCGTATCCCGGCTTGCATCCGTTGCACCGGGGGCTAAGGAAGCGGCGTCGACCCGAAAGGAATGCCATTGGCCAACGTCCGCAACCCCGCGCGACCGCTGTCGCCGCACCTATCGATCTGGAAATGGGGACCGCACATGACGGTCTCGATCGTCCATCGCGTCACCGGTTCCGGCATGGCGACGGTGGGCACCTTCCTGTTCGTGTGGTGGCTGGGCGCCCTCGCCTCGGGGCCTGCGGCCTATGCGGCGTTCCTCGACTTGTTCACGCTCGACTCGGGCAAGCTCAACGTCCTGGGCTATGTCTTCGGGATCGGGCTGACGCTCTCCTTCTTCCAGCACATGGCCTCGGGCGTGCGCCATCTGTTCATGGATGCCGGCGCGGCGTTCGAGCTCGGCATCAACAAGCGGTCGGCGCTGGCGACCTTCTTCGTCTCGGTCATCCTGACCGCAGCGTTCTGGGCGTGGATCGTGGAGAAGACCAATGGGTAACGGCACCCCGATCGGTCGCGTCCGCGGGCTCGGCGCGGCGCACGAGGGCGCAGACGGCTGGTGGCATCACAAGATCAGCGCCGGATCGAACCTGGTGCTGGTATTGTGGTTCCTGATCTCGATCGCGCTGCTGCCGGCTTATGACTACGCCACGATCACCGCCTGGCTTGCCCAGCCCTGGGCCGCGGTGCCAATGATCCTTCTCGTTGTCAGCGTCTTCTATCATTTCCACCACGGCCTCACCGTGGTGATCGAGGACTATCAGCACGATCACACCCGCTTCGTGCTGCTGCTCCTGCTCAAATATTTCACGATCGCCACTGCCACCCTCGCGATCTTTTCGGTCCTCAAGGTCGCCTTCACCGCCGGAGCAACGCTCTGATGCCTGCCGCGTACAAGATCATCGACCACACCTATGATGCGGTCATCGTAGGCGCGGGCGGCTCGGGCCTGCGCGCAACGATGGGCGCGGCCGAAGCCGGTCTCAAGACCGCGTGCATCACCAAGGTGTTCCCGACCCGCAGCCACACCGTCGCGGCGCAGGGCGGCATTGCCGCGAGCCTGGGCAACAATTCGCCCGATCACTGGTCGTGGCACATGTTCGACACCGTCAAGGGCTCGGACTGGCTCGGCGACCAGGACGCCATCGAATATATGGTGCGCGAGGCGCCCGCCGCGGTCTATGAGCTCGAGCATGCCGGCGTGCCGTTCAGCCGCAACGAGAACGGCACGATCTACCAGCGCCCGTTCGGCGGCCATATGCAGAACATGGGCGAAGGCCCGCCGGTCCAGCGCACCTGCGCCGCCGCCGATCGCACCGGCCACGCTATGCTCCATTCGCTCTACCAGCAGAGCCTGAAATACGACGCCGACTTCTACGTCGAATATTTCGCGCTCGACCTGATCATGGAGAACGGCGCCTGCCGCGGCGTGATCGCGCTCTGCATGGAAGATGGCAGCATCCACCGCTTCCGCAGCCACGCGGTGGTGCTCGCCACCGGCGGTGGCGGCCGTGTCTATCAGTCGGCGACCTCGGCCCACACCTGCACCGGCGACGGCAACGGCATGGCGCTGCGCGCCGGCATCGCGCTGCAGGACATGGAATTCGTCCAGTTCCACCCGACCGGCATCTACGGCGCCGGCGTGCTGATCACCGAAGGCGCGCGCGGCGAAGGCGGCTACCTGACCAATTCCGAAGGCGAGCGCTTCATGGAGCGCTATGCCCCGAGCGCCAAGGACCTGGCATCACGCGACGTCGTCGCGCGCTCGATGGCAATGGAGATGCGCGAGGGCCGCGGCGTCGGCAAGGACAAGGATCACATCTACCTCCACCTCAACCATATCGACCCCAAGATCCTCCACGAGCGCCTTCCCGGCATCACCGAGACCGGCAAGATCTTCGCCGGCGTCGACCTGACTCGTCAGCCACTGCCGGTGACGCCAACCGTCCATTACAATATGGGCGGCGTCCCGACCAATTATCACGGCGAGGTCGTCCATAATAAGGACGGCAACCCGGACACGGTCGTCCCGGGCCTGTTCGCGATCGGCGAGGCGGCGTGCGTGTCGGTCCACGGCGCCAACCGCCTCGGCTCGAACTCGCTGATCGATCTGGTCGTGTTCGGCCGCGCCACCGGCCTGCGCCTCAAGGAGATCATCAAGCCGGGCACTGCACACGCGGCCTTGCCGGCGGGCTCGGAGGAATTCGCGCTCACCCGGCTCGACCACTTCCGCAATGCCAGCGGCGCGCGCCCGACTTCGGAAATCCGCCGCGAGATGCAGAAGACCATGCAGCGCCACTGCGCGGTGTTCCGCGACAGCGCCTTGCTCGCCGAGGGCGTCACCCACATCGACGAAGTCTATAAAAGCTTCCAGGATGTCGGCATCCAGGACCGCTCGCTGATCTGGAATACCGATCTGGTCGAGACGCTCGAGCTCGACAATCTGATCAGCCAGGCAGTGGTGACGATCCGCTGCGCCGCTAATCGCAAGGAAAGCCGCGGCGCACACATGCACGAGGACTTCCCCGATCGCGACGACGCGAACTGGATGAAGCACACCGTCGCCACTTTCGAGGGCTGGGGCGGCAAGGAAGGCGATGTCGCGATCGACTATCGCCCGGTGCATGATTACACGCTCACCGACGAGATCGAGTATATCAAGCCCAAGAAGCGGGTGTACTGACCTAGCCGGCGAACATCTCGGCGAGGACGTCGAGAACCGCCCGCAATGTTGCGGCATCGAGCCGGCCCATCCGTTTGACCAACCGGGCGCGATCGATCGTTCGCATCTGATCGGGCAGGATCAGGCCGGCCTTGCGCTGGAACGTGACTGGGACTCGAAACGGGGCTGACCGGCTTCCCGTCGTCATGGGTGCCACGATGGCGGTACGGAGGTGCGCGTTCAGTTCGTCGGGGGATACGACGACGCAGGGCCGCGTCTTTTGGATTTCGCTGCCGACCGTCGGATCGAGGGCCGCAAGCCACACCTCGCCGCGCTTTACCATGTGAGGTCCGCGTCGTCCTCATTCGCAAAGTCGCGCCACTCCGCAGCCGCATTCTCGCTTTCGATCGCCGCCGCCGCATCCGTCCATCCGGCGCGCACGGGCGTTTCAACCGGCGTGGCAATCAGCTTACCGTCCTCGACGCGCAACTCCATCGCCGAGCCCGTCTTCACGCCTATTTCGCCAAGCAGCGCGCGCGGAACGATCAGGCCCGTCGAATTGCCCATTTTTCGCAGTGCGGTCTGCATCGTCGTCTCCTCACCTGCAATTTAGCGTAGGCACCATGTAAGCACAAGGTTATAACATACTCGCAGGTTGGTGTATTGTTGACTTCGTGCAACTGTCGACGACATTGGAGGGCACGATCGCCGGAGATGAAATTGATGCGTAGGCGGTTTCGGAAATGGCTGTTTGCGGCCGCTGCGCTGACCCTAGCTTCTTCCGCAGCGGCGCAGGTCCAGCACACCAGGGAATGGCCGCAGATCCTTGGCGGCGCGAGTCAGACCGAGATGGGCGAGGCGCTGGCGCTCGGTCCCCAGCTCGAACGGGGGCGATCGGCCAAATGGCTGCTCGCCGATCGCCGCAAGCTCGCCCGCGCAGTCGAGGGGCTCCAGCCGCAGCGGCCGGGTCAGGTCGACGCCTATGTCGTCTCGGTAGCGCTCGACAGCGATCCGGTGTTCGGACGCGAAGCGCGGGAAGCGGCGAAAGTGCTTGCCCGCCGCTACGATGCCGGCGGCCGCGCGCTTCTCCTGACACGCAACGCCGATACGCCCGCCGGCAGCCTCGACTCCCTCACGCTGGGGCTCGCCCGCGTCGCCGAGCTGATGGACAGGCAGCAGGATGTGCTGGTGCTTTATCTCACCAGCCATGGCGCGCAGGTCGGCATCGCTTATCATGACGGCGACGAAGGCTATGGACTGCTCTCGCCGGTCCGCCTCGCCGCCATCCTCGACGAGCTCGGTATCCGCAACCGGCTGCTGATTCTCTCGGCCTGCTATTCGGGAGTGTTCGTGCCACTGCTGTCGAACGACACCACTGCCTTGCTCACCGCCGCATCGTCCGATCGCACCTCGTTCGGCTGCCGCGCCGAAAACGACTGGACCTTCTTCGGCGATGCGCTGGTTAATCATGCGCTGCGCAAGCCCCAGCCGCTCGATGCGGCACTTATCGAGGCGCGTGAGATGATCAGCGGGTGGGAGATATCGAACCGCCTTCCCTCGTCGAACCCGCAGGCGACCATCGGCGAAGGCGTCGTGGCATGGCTCGCACCGCTCGAGGCGCGCATGCCGAAAATCGCCACCGCCCCCGTGGGGGCGCCGGCCACCGACGCGCTCAAACCCTGATCGCGGAACCGCAGGCGCCGATAACGGTTGCGCACGCGATGACCGACACGCAAGAAAACCGGGCCGCTCGCTATCCGTTGCTCAGCCAGCCGCACATCGTGCTCCAAGGCACGGTGGATCACGATATGTATGCGAACTTCCGGCAGCAGCTGGCCAACGCCCCGATCGACGGCCCGCTGGTCGTCGCGATCTCGACGCTGGGCGGCGATCCCGAGGTCGCCCGGCTGATGGGGGACGAGCTTCGCCTGTTGCGCGACTATACCGGGCGCGAGACGCTGTTCCTCGGCAAGGTCGCGGTCTATTCGGCGGGCGCCACCTTCATGGCGAGCTTTCCGGTCGACAAGCGCTTCCTGACTCGCGGCACCCGGATCATGGTCCACGAACGGATACTCACCAAGACAGTCGAGCTTTCGGGCCCGCTCAAGAGCGTCGTCGCCGGGCTCAAGGCCAGCCTGCACGAGATCGAGGAATCGGTGCGGATCGAAGAGGAGGGCTTTCGCGATCTCGTCGCCGGCTCGAACATCGCGTTCGAGGAAGTCCAGAAGCGCGCGCCGTCGAACTGGTATATCGAGGCCGAGGAAGCGCGCGACCTCGGCCTCGTACTTGATCTGATCTAAGCCGTCAGACGAAGATCCCGCCGCCGACGTCGATCGTTGCGCCGGTGATGTACGACGCATCGTCGCTCGCCAGGAAGGATGCGACGCCCGCAATCTCCTCCGGCCGGCCATAGCGCTTCAGCACGGTCATTGCCCGGACCTGATCGGCAAGCTCGCCATCGTCCGGGTTCATGTCGGTGTCGACCGGCCCCGGCTGGATAGCGTTCACCAGGATGCCGCGCGGCGCCAGGTCA
>JASLBO010000188.1 GCA_030146605.1 Sphingomonas sp.
CACCGCGACCGGCAATGCCGATGTGATCACCGCCGATCACATGAAGGCGATGAAGCCGATGTCGATCGTCTGCAACATCGGCCATTTCGACAGCGAGATCCAGATCGCCGCGCTCTCGAACTATGAGTGGGACGAAGTGAAGCCGGGCACCGACCTGGTCAAGTTCCCCGACGGCAAGCAGATCATCATCCTCGCCAAGGGTCGCCTCGTGAACCTCGGCTGCGCGACCGGCCACCCGTCGTTCGTGATGTCGGCGTCGTTCACCAACCAGACGCTGGCGCAGATCGAGCTCTTCACAAAGGGTGAGAACTACAAGAACGAAGTGTATGTCCTGCCGAAGCATCTCGACGAGAAGGTGGCGGCTTTGCATCTCGAGAAGCTCGGCGTGAAGCTCTCGAAGCTGACGAGCAAGCAGGCCGGCTATATCGGCGTGCCGGTCGAAGGGCCGTTCAAGCCGGATCACTATCGCTACTGAGGCTTTCGGGCATCACCTGCCTATGGGCCGCGTCTCCACCGGGAGGCGCGGCCCTTGTCGTTGGAGGCGAAGCCATGTGTTGCACGAATGCGACACATTGCCGAAAACGCCCGCCGCTCCCGGGGCTGCCGGGATCGGACATGCGGCAGAAACGTCACTGGAGGACCCGCACCGCCTGTTTTCGCGTAAGGATGTTCCATGGCGTATCCCGTTCTCCGCTCGCGCGGATTGCTTTCGGTTTCGGCAGCCGCGCTGTCGCTTGCATTGCTCGTTCCGGCGCATGCCCAGACCGCCGCTCCGGGCCAGCCCGACGACAATGTTCCCGAATCGACTGTCGCCAACGACCCGCAGAGCGAGCAGGCGGAGGAGGCTACGGAGGTCGTCGTGACCGGCTCGCGCATCCGCGTCACGCCCGGCTTCGACACGCCGAACCCGGTGGTGTCGCTGAGTGCCGAGACGATCCAGTCCTCGGGCACCACCAATTTGACCGACTTCCTCACCAGCTATCCGGCGCTGCAGGGCTCGTCGAGCTCGGCGGACAATTCGGGCAGCGGCGCGGGCATCGGCGCTACCGGGCTCAACCTGCTCGACCTGCGCAACCTCGGCACCGAGCGGACTCTGGTGCTGGTCGACGGGCGCCGCCACGTCGCGGGCCTTCCCGGCAGCGCCGCGGTCGACATCAACACGATCCCGAACGATCTGGTCGAGCGAGTCGAAGTGCTGACCGGCGGCGCCTCGGCGATCTACGGCGCCGACGGCGTGACCGGGGTGGTCAACTTCATCCTCAAAAAGGATTTCGAAGGCCTCACCGCGCGCGCGCAGGCGGGCATCTCCGAATTTGGCGATGCCGGGCAGCGGCTGATCTCGGTCACCGCAGGCAAGAATTTCGCCGGGGGCCGCGGCAATTTCGCGCTGGCGTATGAATATGCGTCCGAGGACCGGCTGCAGGAGCGCGACCGCAAGCGCCTGAGCGGCACCGCCCGCACCGGCTTCTACCTCAATCCCGACGATCCCGAGAACCAGTCGGGCTATACCGGCGGCGCGACCAACGGCATTCCCGACAATGTCCCGCTCACCGACGTCCGCTATTTCGATACCAACCGCGAGGGCGGCATCGACGTCAACGCCGATGGCTTCCCCGATTATTTCGTCGGCTTCGGCGGCGGACTGACGGCCTATGATCCGGGCCGCTTCGTGCCCAATTTCTACCAGCAGGGCGGCAACGGCACCGCGATCTCGGACTATACCAACGATCTGCTGCCCGACGTCCGCCGTCATGTCGCCAATGCGATCGCGCATTTCGACGTGTCGGATAAGCTGACGATCTTTGCCGAGGGCAAATACGCCAACACGCGCAGTTACTCGCTCGGCCAGCCGACCTATGACTATTATCTGCTGACCCAGCCGGACAATCCGTACCTGCCGGCGGGGGCGCTCGCTGCCAATCTGGCCGCGACGGCTGCCGGGGCATGCGACGATCCCGACACGGGCGACCTCGAAGCCTGCGAGATCCTCGTCAACCGCGATAATTTCGATCTGGGCCGGCGTGGCGAGGACATCACCCGCGAGACGTGGCGGGGCGTGATCGGCGTGCGCGGCGAGCTGAGCAGCCACCTCAATTACGAGGCGTCGTACACCTACGGGCGCACCGACGTGACCAGCCGCTATGTCGGCGACATCCTCGACGACCGCTTCTATGCGGCGATCGATGTGGTGCAGGGCCCCAACGGCCCGACCTGCCGGGTCAATGTCGATCCCGCCGCGGTTCCGAACCAGCCGTACAATTCGACGCGCGAGGTGTTCGAACCGACGACCTTCGCGGCCGGGCAGTGCATCCCGCTCAACATCTTCGGCGAGAACCAGAACAGCCAGGCGGCGCTCGACTGGATCCGCACCGACACCACCGATCGCGCGCGGATCGAGCAGCACGTCGCCAGCGCCTATCTGTCGGGCGATCTCGGCGGGCTGTTCACGCTTCCGGGCGGCGCGGTCGCCTTCTCGGTGGGCGGCGAATATCGCAAGGAGAAGAGCCGTTTCGTTCCCGACGAGATCGCGGCGCAGGGGCTTACCTTCACCAACGCGCTCAGCACCGATGCGGGCGAATATGACGTCAAGGAAGTGTTCGGCGAGTTGCGCATTCCGCTGATCCGCAACGGCTTCGTGCATCAGCTGGAGGTTGGCGGGGCGGTCCGTTATTCGGATTATTCGACGATCGGCAACACGACTTCGTGGAAGGTCGACGGCAGCTTCGCGCCGGTACGCGACATCACGTTCACCGGCACCTATTCGAAGGCGGTGCGCGCGCCGAATATCGGCGAATTGTTCTCGGGGCTGTCGCAGACCTTCGAGTTCATCACCGATCCGTGCAACACCAACGAACTGCCCAACGGCACCCAATATCGTGCGGCCAATTGCGCGGCGCTGCTGGGTGGGCTCGGCGCGGATGCGACGACGTTCCGCGATACGCGCTCGTCGAACATTCCCGGCTTCTCGGGGGGCAATGCCAATCTGCGCCAGGAAGAAGCGACGACGTGGACGGTGGGTGCAATCGTGCAGCCGCGCTTCGTCCCCGGCCTGTCGCTGCGCGCCGACTGGTATGACATCCGACTCGAGAACGCGATCAACACCGTCGCGCCCGAGCAGATCGCCCAGCTCTGCGTCGATCAGCCGACTCTCGACAATGTCTTCTGCGGCGGGATCGTGCGCCAGAATGGCGGGGCGACCCCCGGCTTCATCACCGGCTTCACGGTGACGCCGCAGAACGTCGCGCAGTTCCGCACCGCGGGGCTCGACGTCAATCTGAACTACCGGCTGCGCACGGACTCGCTGGGCACGTTCAACCTCTCGGTGGTCGGCAATTATCTCGACCGGCTGGAGTTCGTCGGCACGCCCGGCGCCGACGTGACCAACCGCCGCCAGGAGAGCCTGTACCGTGCGCCAAAGTACACCGTGACCGGCGACCTGACCTGGCAGAAGGGGCCGGTGACGATCAACTACGGCATCCAGTGGTTCGACAAGACGCTGCGCTTCAGCAACCTCGAGGTCGAGGGCAATGAGGACATCGTCGCCCCCGAATATTTCTGGCTCAAGCAGCGCTGGCAGCATGACGTCTATGCGAGCTTCGACGTCAGCGACCAGTTCCAGATCTATGGCGGCGTGAACAACGTGTTCGGCCAGCGGCCCGATATCGGCACGACCACCTATCCGGTCAGCTCGGTGGGCCGGTTCGGCTTCGTCGGCGCGCGGATGAAGCTCTGAACTGCGAAGGCAGTTCAATCTGGAAGAGAAGTGAAGGGTCCGGCGAAAGCCGGGCCCTTTTCCTTGGGAACGTCGCTCGCCGGAGCCACGTTATTCGCTCCGACAAGGGAGCAGTACGATGCGACGGGCGATTGCGAAACTGGCGCTGGGGTGCGCCGGCATCGGGATGTGCGGCAGTCTGGCGGGCGTCGGGCTCGCCAACTACGCCGCTTCCGGCTCGTTCGAATTCTACAGGCAGCAGGGGCTGGCGGACTGGCAGCAGGACCGTCCTTCCGAGCCGGCCGGCGTTTGGACCGCCGATCCGGCATTTGCGTCGGACCGTCGCGCGGGGCCTGAGGAGCTTGCGCCCGAGGAGGCACTTGCCTCGTTGAACCGCTGACTTGTGAAGAATGGCCAAACCAACCACGATGCCCTGCGTGCGCGGGAAAGGATTGCCGAGATCCTGCGTACGGCCATGGGCGATCCCGAGGAGGATGGGCTTGAAGACGAGACGCGGCGGCTGATGCTGCACCTGTCGATCGATCAGCCCGAGGCCACTGCGGCACCGCCCGAGCCTACGGTTGCGGTTTCGCGGCGCACGCCTTTGCTGCAGCGGCTGCTGCGCAGGCGAAGCGACACATAGGCGACTAAACCACCAAGCCGCTTCCCGATCCGCGACGCTTTGCCTAAGGGTTGGCGATGATGGCACAGCGAAGCCGTGGAGTGGCGGGTTGATCGAGCTTCCGCAATCGGCGGCGATAGTGGCGGGGGCGGTGCTCGCCTTGCTGCTGTTCGGCGCGACATGGATGCTGTTCGCCGGGCTGCGGGCACGCGCGGAAGCGCGCGAGGCGACCGATCACAACAGCCGACTGACTGCATTGCTGGCGAGTTCGCCCGCGCAAGCGATGGTCGTCCGTCCCGACGGCCGCGTCGAGGTGCCGCGACGGCTGGCCGACTGGCTCGGTCTCGATCTGCTGCCGCGCGAGCTCTCGGACCTTGCCGGGATCGAGAGCGGGCTGGTCGCTGGCGATGCCGAGGCACTCGAAAACTATGTGATGGCCGCGCAGAAAGCCGGGCAGCCGTTCAGCCTGCCGGTGCGCGCGCAGGGATCGGAACGCGCGCTGATGGTGATCGGCGAGCGCGCGCCCGAGGCAGCGCGCGGGCAGAGCGGCGTGATCTTGTGGTTTCTCGACGCGACCGAGAGCCAGAGCGAGATCGATCGCCTCCAACGCGAGACGACGCGGCTGCGCGCCGCTTTCGATGCGCTGACCGCGCTCATCGAAACGGCGCCGATGCCGATGTGGTATCGCGGCCCCGATCTCAAGCTGCTGATGGTCAATTCCGCCTATGTCCGCGCAGTCGAGGGCGGCAATAGCGAGGACGTGGTGGCGCACGGGCTTGAGCTGGTCGAAGGCGCCGGACTGGGCGGGCCGCTGGCCAATGCGGCGATCGCGCGCGACACCGGCGAGGCGCAGACCGCGGCGATGCCGGCGACGATCGGCGGCGCGCGGCGGATGCTGCGGCTCCACGACGTGCCATTGCCGACCGGCGGCGTCGCCGGCTTTGCAGTCGATATCGAGGATTACGAGCAGCTGCGCGGCGGGCTCAAGCGCTTCGGCGAGGCGCAGCGCGCGATGCTCGACCGGCTTTCGGCGGGCGTGGCGCAATTCGCGCCCGATCGCAGCCTGGCGTTCTGCAACCAGCCGTTCCGGCGGATGTTCGCGATGAAGGTCGAGTGGCTCGCCGATCGCCCCGAATTCGATCGCGTGCTCGATCGCATGCGCGAGGCCAATCGCGTGCCCGAAGTGCGCGACTATCCGGCGTGGAAGGCCGAGCGCCGCGAATGGTTCACCGCGCCCGACGCAGTGGAGGAGATATGGAGCGTCGCGGGGACGCATCTGCGCGTCGTCGCCCAGCCGCTGCCCGAGGGCGGGCTGCTGCTGATCTTCGAGGACCGCACCCAGCAATTCGAGCTGCAGCGCGAGCATGGCGAGATGCAGCAGGTCCGCACCGCGACGCTGGAGAGCCTTGCCGAAGCCGTGGGGGTGTTCGGCAAGGGGCGGCTGCAATTGTGGAACCGCAAGTTCCGCCAGGTGTGGGGCTTCGAGGATGCGTTTCTCGACGGGCATCCGCAGATCGGCCAATTGGTGAAAGCCGTCGGGTCGAAGCTCGCCAATCCGGCGCGTGCCGAAGTGCTGGGCGACCTGATCCGGCTGGCGGCGAAGGACCGGCAGACGCGCGGCAGCACGGTGGCGTTCGCCGACGGGCGGCATTTCGACGTGACCGCGGTGCCTTTGCCCGACGGCAACGCGCTGGTGACGATGCTCGACACCACCGACCATCACCGCGCCGAGCGGGCGCTGCGCGACCGCAACGAGGCGCTCGAGACGGCGGACCAGGTCAAGACCGCGTTCGTCGCCAATATGAGCTACGAGCTGCGCACCCCGCTGACGTCGATCAAGGGCTTCACCGAGATGCTGCATGGCGGCTTCGCGGGGCGGCTGACCAAGAACGCCGTCGAATATACCGAGGCGATCCTGACTTCGGTGGATCGGCTGAGCGCGTTGGTCGACGATGTGCTCGATCTGACCCAGAGCGAAGGCGCGCCGCTGGAGAAGGTGCCGGTCGATCTCGAACTGGCGGCCAATGCCGCCGCCGAGGCGATCGCGCCGCTCGCCAAGGCCAAGAAGATCGAATTGGTGGTCGAGGATGCCGGGACCGCCGGCAGCGTGACCGGCGATTTGCGGCGGCTGCGCCAGGTGATCGAGCATCTGCTGCGCCACGCGGTGGCCTGCACACCCGAGAATGGGCGAGTGCTGCTCCATCTCGACGGCAATGAGCGGGTGGCGCGGGTGATCGTCTCGGACGACGGGCCGGGGATGAGCCCGGACGCAGTGCGCCGCGCATTCGACAGTTTCGCGCAGCATGGGATTTCACGCAGCGGCGAGCGCGCGCTGGGGCTGGGCATGCCGCTGGCGAAGCAGTTCGTCGAGGCGCATGGCGGGCGGATCGAATTGATCTCCGAGCCGGGGGCGGGGACGCTGGTGACGGTGGAGCTGCCACGGTGAAGGACCTTGCAATCCTCCCCCCGGGAGGGGGAGGTGTCGTGCGCAGCACGACGGAGGGGGTGCGTGCCGCAGGGGCCATCGTTCTGCGGAGAGCACCCCCTCCGTCAGCCTTCGGCTGCCACCTCCCCCTCACGGGGGGAGGATTTTAGGTGTTGCTCGCTTCCCCCGAAGACTCGCTCGCGCTGGGCGCGCGGCTCGCGACGGTTGTGCGCCCCGGCGACGTGATCGCGCTTTCGGGCCCGCTCGGCGCGGGCAAGACCAGCATCGCGCGCGGGCTGCTCGCCGCGCTCGGGCTGGAGGAGGAGGCGCCGAGCCCGAGCTTCGCGATCGTCCAGCCTTATGACCCGCCCGAAGTGCGGTTTCCGGTGCTCCATGTCGATCTCTACCGGATCGAGGATCCCGACGAAGCCGAGGAGCTGGGACTTGACGATGCGCGCGCCGATTCGCTGCTGGTGGTCGAATGGCCCGAGCGGTTCGACCCGGCATACTGGCAAGATGCGCTGTGGCTCAGCCTGGAACCGACGCCGGACGGCGCGCGCGTCTTGACAGCGAAGGTGCCGGCGGCATGGAAGGACCGATGGCCCCAAATCCTCCGATAGCCGACATGAATCCGCCCGCGGCGGCACCCGATTTCCTGATTGCCGCCGGATGGGAGGGCGCCGAGATCCGTCCGCTTGCCGGCGACGCCTCGTTCCGCCGCTATTTCCGCGTCGTCCACCACGACCGCAGCGCGATCCTGATGGACGCGCCGCCGCCCCACGAAGACCCGCGGCCGTTCATCTCGATCGCGCGCTGGCTCGGCGAGCGCGGGTTCGCGGCGCCGGCGATCCTCGCGGAGGACCTCCGCGAGGGCCTCGTGCTGCTGCAGGATTTCGGCGATGCCCGGCTGCGCGAGACGGTGGACGCCGCGCCCGAGAGCGAGCTGCGTCTGTACGAGGAGGCGGTCGACCTGCTGATCCGGCTCGGTCAGCACCCGGCGGCCGACATTCGCGCCTATGATCTCGCCGAATATCAGCGCGAGGCGGCGTTGCTGCCCGAATGGTACACGCCTGCAGTCGGGCTCGAAGTCGACATGCAGGGCTATGTCGATGCGTGGGACCAGGTGCTCGCGCCGGTGCTGGCGGGTCACACGCAGGTCACGGTGCTGCGCGATTACCACGCCGAGAACATCATGCTGATCGAAGGCAGCGAGGCGTTGGGTTTGCTCGATTTTCAGGACGCGCTGGCCGGGCACCCGGCCTACGACCTCGTCTCGCTGCTGCAGGACGCGCGGCGCGACGTCGCGCCCGAGCTCGAGATCGCGATGCTCGATCGCTACAAGCGCATCACCGGGGCGGGGGACGCGTTCGACGTGGCGTATAATGTGCTCGGCGCGCAGCGGAATGCCAAGATCGTCGGCATCTTCACCCGGCTGTGGAAGCGCGACGCCAAGCAGCGCTATCCGGGACTGTGCCCGCGGGTATGGGGGTATCTGGAGCGCGACCTCGCGCATCCGGCGCTCAAGCCCGTGTCCGACTGGTTCGACGCCAACGTGCCCGCCGAACTCCGCGGGGATCCGCTGGCGATCGTCGGCGAATGAGCGCGATCTATTCGCTGCGGCCGCAGCCGCAAGCGGCCGTGCCCGAAACCGCGATGGTGATGGCGGCCGGCTTGGGCAAACGCATGCGCCCGCTGACCGCGACGCGGCCCAAGCCCTTGGTCGAAGTGGCGGGCAAGACGCTGATCGACCACACTTTCGATCATCTGCGCAGCGCCGGGGTGAAGCGCGCGATCGTCAACGTCCATTATCTCGCGGACCAGATGGAAGCGCATCTGCGCGCGCGGGCGAGCGACGTCGAGGTGCTGATCTCCGATGAGCGCAGCCAATTGATGGAGACCGGCGGCGGGATCGTCCAGGCGCGCGAACTGATCGGCGACGCGCCGTTCCTGTGCGTCAACAGCGACAATCTGTGGATCGACGGACCGGTCGACGCGATCCGCGCGCTCGCCGCGCAATGGGACGATGCGCGGATGGACGCGCTGTTGCTGCTGGTGCCGCTGGCGCGCGCCAATTGCCACAAGGGACAGGGCGATTTCCGGCTCGACGCGATGGGGCGGATCACCGAGCGGAGGAAGCCGGGCCGGCTGGCGCCGTTCGTGTTCATCGGCGTGTCGATCCTGTCGCCGCGGCTGATCCGCGACTGGCCCGAGGGGCCGTTCTCGACCAATTTGTTCTTCAACCGCGCGCTCGAGGCCGGGCGGCTGTGGGGCGTGGTGCATCAGGGGCTGTGGTTCGACGTCGGCACGCCCGCGGCGGTGGGCGCGGCCGAGGCGGTGCTGGCGGAGATGTGACGGCGCAGCCGCCATCCCGGCGGAGGCCGGGATCTCGTGCCGCATCGC
>JASLBO010000220.1 GCA_030146605.1 Sphingomonas sp.
TCTCTGCGAGCAATTCGTCGAGGACCGGCAGCGCGCGGGGAGTGTTGAGGTCGTCCGAGACGGCTTCGTCGAGGCGCTTCAGCCACGGTTCGGGCGCGGTGCCTTCGCCCTCGGCCTTCGCCTTGAGCGCGGTCACCGTCATCACCAGCCGCTTGAGCCGAGTCAGCGCAGCGGCCAGGTTTTCGGCCGAGAATTCGAGCTCGCTGCGATAATGCGCCTGCAGGCAGAGCAGGCGATAGGCGAGCGGGTGGACGCCCGCGTCGATCAGCGACTGGAGCGTGGTGAAGCCGCCCCTGGACTTCGACATCTTGCCCTGCCGATCCACCAGGAAGTTGTTGTGCATCCAGAAATGCGCGCCGGTATCCGAGCAGCCGCAAAAGGCCTGGTTCTGGGCGATCTCGTTGGGGTGGTGGATCTCGCGGTGGTCGATCCCGCCGGTGTGGATGTCGAACGGCGCGCCGAGATATTTGAGGCTCATCACCGAGCATTCGAGGTGCCAGCCCGGCGCGCCTTTGCCCCAGGGTGAATCCCATTCCATCTGGCGCTGTTCGCCTGGCGGCGATTTGCGCCAGATCGCGAAATCCTGCGGGTGGCGTTTGCCTTCGACCGTGTCGATCCGGCCTTCGCGGGTGTCGTCCTGCGATCCGGCGAGGCGGCCGTAATCGGCGACGGTGCTGGTGTCGAAATAGAGGCCGGTGTCGAGCTCGTAGCAATGCGCGGGGGCGATCCTGGCCGCGAAGTCGATCATCTCGGCGATGTGATCGGTGGCGACCGACCAGCGTGACGGCGCGCGGATGTTGAGGTCGGCGATGTTCTGCTTGAACGCGGCGGTATAATGCGCGGCGACGTCCCAGATGCTCTTCGCCTGGGCGCGCGCGGCGGCCTCCATCTTGTCGTCACCGGCATCGGCGTCGGAGGTGAGATGGCCGACATCGGTGATGTTGATGACATGGGTGAGGGCGTGGCCCTTCCAGGTCAGCACCCGGCTCAGCGTGTCGGTGAAGACATAGGCGCGCAGATTGCCCAGATGGGCGTAATTATAGACCGTCGGGCCGCACGAATAGACGCGGACTCCCCTGGCGGGATCGAGCGGGGCGAACGGCTCGAGGCTGCGGGTGAGCGAGTTGTAGAGGGTGAGGGTGGCCATGGGCTGCCCATAGCTTCCCCGTCATCCCGGCGAAAGCCGGGACCTCGTGCAACAGGCCCTTCGCATGCGGCCCGAGATCCCGGCTTTCGCCGGGATGACGTTGTCGGGGGAACGCCCTTGGTTGCCGGGGGTTAATCCCCCGAAGCGTCCGCCTTCCTGCGGAAGCCGGTAAAAACTGATCCAGATCAGTCGGATAGCGGCAGGAGCCGCTTTCCGGGGAGAGCCATCATGTCCGAACACAAAGACCTGTCCGAAGGGGGCGCCGGCGAGCGGGGTTCCGACCTCGAGCCGGGATCCGATCCCGCGCTGCAGGGCAATGAGCGTCAGGCAGTCAAGAACCAGGGCAAGGCCAGGCCGGAGGATTATCCCGGCGGCCACGAACAAGGCTGAGGAGCCAGCTATGAGCGATGTACGCGACGACGCGCCGTCTTATGTCTCGAAAGACAGCGCCGTGCAGACCAGCGAGGCGCCGGGCGGCGAGGGCACGGTGTGGGGCCACACCGTCACCATCA
This sequence comes from Sphingomonas sp., assembly GCA_030146605.1. Taxonomy (GTDB): domain Bacteria; phylum Pseudomonadota; class Alphaproteobacteria; order Sphingomonadales; family Sphingomonadaceae; genus Sphingomonas. The sequence goes on from JASLBO010000220.1 coordinate 1,660, forward strand.
TGCGGCCGCGCGAGGAGCTTTATGCCTATTGGCGCGACTTCGCCAATCTCGCGACCTTCATGGAGGATATCGTCTCGGTGGAGGTGCATGATGCGGCGCGCTCGCACTGGACGGTGAAAGGTCCGAACGGCAATTACGAATGGGATTCGCTCGTCACCGACGAACGCCCCGGCGAATTGATCGTCTGGGAGGCGCAGGGCGACATCAAGAATAGCGGTCGGGTCGAGTTTCGCGACGGTCCTCCCGGACACGTCACCTATGTCCTCGCGGTGCTGTCGTATGATCCGCCCGGCGGGTTCATCGGCAAGGCGATCGCCACGCTCACCCAGAAAGAGCCGCAGACTTCGTCGCGGCGCGACCTCAGACGCTTCAAGCAACTGATGGAGACCGGCGAGATCGCGACGACCACGCCGCCCAATCGCGAGCCCCATTCTTGAGTCCACCGTTCGTGCTGAGCTTGTCGAAGCACCGTTCTGCTTACCGATGCTGAAACGGAACGGCCCTTCGACAAGCTCAGGGCGAACAGGATGCTTGTAGACTTTGCCTGAAGGAATAGCAGATGCGCGCACTCACCTGGCACGGAAAGCACGACGTGCGGATGGAGACGGTCCCCGACCCCGAGCTCCTCAATCCGCGCGACGCGATCATCAAGATCACCTCCACCGCGATCTGCGGATCGGACCTGCATTTGTACGACGCCTATATCCCGACGCTGCAGAAGGGCGACATTCTCGGCCACGAATTCATGGGCGAAGTCGTGGATGTCGGGCCGAAATCGACCTTGAAGAAGGGACAGCGCGTCGTCGTGCCGTTCACGATCTCGTGCGGCCAGTGCTTCCATTGCTCGAAGCAGCAATATTCGGCGTGCGACAATGGCAACCCGGCCGAGAACCAGGATCTCGGCATGGAATTGTACGGCGAGCCGATGAGCGGCCTGTTCGGCTATACCCATCTGACCGGCGGCTATCCGGGCGGGCAGGCCGAATATGTTCGCGTGCCGTTCTCGGACGTCGGGCCGATCGTGATCCCCGACGGGATGCCCGACGACGACGTGCTGTTCCTCTCGGACATTCTGCCGACCGGCTGGATGGCGGCGGAGAATGCGATGATCGAGCCGGGCGACACCGTCGCGGTGTGGGGCTGTGGCCCGGTCGGGCTGTTCGCGGTGCAGGCGGCGTTCAAGATGGGCGCACACCGGGTCATCGCGATCGATCATTTCCCGCACCGGCTCGAACTCGCCGCCGGATTCGGCGCGCTGACGATCAATTTCGAGACGACCGATACCTATGAAGCGCTGATGGAGCTGACCGGCGGGATCGGTCCCGATGCGGTGATCGACGCCGTCGGGCTGGAGGCGCACGGCTTCTTCGCCGACAATGTCGTCGACCAGATCAAGGCGTCGACCTTCCTCGGCACCGATCGGCCGCATGCCTTGCGCCAGGCGATCGTCGCGTGCCGCAAGGGCGGGCGCGTCTCGATCCCCGGCGTCTATGGCGGGTTCATCGACAAATTCCCCGCCGGCGCGATGATGGAGAAGGGGCTGACGGTGAAGACCGGGCAGACCCATGTGCAGAAATATCTCCCGCAATTGCTCGAGATGATCGGCAATAAAGAGCTCGATACGACCTTCCTGATCTCGCACCGGCTGCCGCTCGAACAGGCGGTCGAAGGCTATCGGATGTTCAAGAACGAGCAGGATACCTGCACCAAGGTGGTGCTCAAGCCCGGCCTCGAGCTGGCCTAACCAACCGTCCGGAGAATTGAAATGGCGAACAAGCTGGCAGTGATCACCGGTGCCTCGACCGGCATCGGCAAGGAACTCGCGAAGATCGCGGCGCGCGAAGGCTATGATTTGATCCTCGTCGCCGACGAGCCGCAGATCGACGCCGCGGCGGGCGAACTCAACGGCTATGGCGTCGCGGTCGAGGCGGTCGAGGCCGATCTGTCGACCTTCGAGGGCAATGACCGGCTGCTTGCCGCGACCGGTGGGCGGCCGATCGACGTGCTGGTGGCCAATGCCGGGCGCGGGCTGGGGCAGGGCTTCCTCGCGCAGGACCCGAGCGAATGGCGCAAGGTGATCGACACCAACGTCACCGGCACCACCTATCTGCTCCAGAAGGTACTCCAGCAGATGGTGGCGCGCGACGAAGGCAATGTGCTGATCACGGGCTCGATCGCCGGGGTGATCCCGGGCGCGTGGCAGGCGGTGTATAACGGCACCAAGGCCTATCTCGACAGCCTGTCCTACGCGTTGCGCGAGGAGGTCAAGGACACGCAGGTCAACGTCACCGTGCTGATGCCGGGGCCGACCGAGACCGAGTTCTTCCGCCGCGCCGGCATGCTCGACACCCCGGTGGGCGAGGCCGAGAAGGCCGATGCCGCCAAGGTGGCGCAGGATGGCTGGGACGCGATGACCGGGCACAAGCCGCACATCGTCTCGGGGTTCATCAACAAGCTGCAGGCGGCGCTGAGCCACATCACGCCGGACACGATCAACGCCAAGCTGCACACCGCGCAGGCCAAGCCCAATGACGAAGGCGAGAGCCGCGGCGGGCTGTGAACCTGCTCCCTCTCTCCGCTTGCGGGGAGAGGGCTGGGGAGAGGGGGCTATCGAAAGCGTCCCGCACTTGCCCCTCTCCCTGACCCTCTCCCTGAAGGGGAGAGGGAATTTGCCTCAGACCGTCTCTTCCTGCCCGATCGCGGCGCGGACCATCGCGTTCCAGATTTCGGCGGGGTCGCTGCCCGCCGCGCGGCCAGCCTCGACCATCTCCGGGGTGGGCTCGCGCAGGGTGCGCAGCACCGACATGGCGCGCGCGCGCTCCTGTTCCCACACCGCATCGACCATGCCGCCCGCGCTCTCGTCGCGTCCTTCGCCGTTGATGCTGAGCGCTTCGGCCGCGATCACGCGGGCGATCCGCTCGACGGGCGAAGTGACGGAAATGTCGGTCATCCTGGCTGCTCCTGGTGCGGGTTTCGCAGGCTGCAACGCGTGGCCGCGCGGCAGCGTTCCGGTGGCGGAACGCTTACGCGGCGAGCGGCGACAGCGCCGGAACCGTCCGCGGGCGCATCACGCCGCTGCCCGATCTGGCGCCCGCGATCAGCGGCAGCGCAGTGCCGCAGAACGCGCATTCGGCGGTAACCCGGCCGATCA
>JASLBO010000295.1 GCA_030146605.1 Sphingomonas sp.
GCCGTGGCGGTGATATTGGCAAGCCCGGCGGCAGGGCCGGCGATCGCGCAAGACGAGAGCGGCTTCCAGGCCTATCTCCAGACGCTGGCGCGGCAGGCGATGGCCGAAGGCGTCACCCGGCGCACCGTCGATCTGGTCATCCCGACGCTGACCTATAACGCACGCGTGGTAGAGCTCGACCGGCAGCAGCCCGAGACGCGGCCCAATGCGCCGATATCGGCCTTCGAACCGTACCGCGTCCGCCATGTCGACGCCGCGCGGATCGGGCAGGGGCGCGCCGCCTATCAGCGCGTGCGCACCCGGCTGGAGCGGATCGAGCGCGAGACCGGGGTGCCCGAATCGATCATGGTGGCGATCTGGGGGCACGAGACCAATTACGGCCGCGTAATGGGCGGGTTCGACTTGCCGCGTGCGCTCGCCAGCCTGGCTTATGAAGGGCGGCGGCGCGACCTGTTCGCCAGCGAGTTCATCGCGACCCTCAAGATGATCGATCGGGGGGTGCCTCGCGGGAAACTCGTCGGTAGCTGGGCGGGCGCGTTCGGCGGGCCGCAATTCCTGCCGAGCGTCTATCTGCGGCTCGCGGTAGATGGCGACGGCGACGGGCTCGCCGACATCTGGAACAGCGAGGCGGACACGCTCGCCTCGATCGCCAATTATTTCGTCAATGCCGGCTGGCGGCCCGGACAGCCCTGGGGTGTCGCGGTGCGCGTGCCCGAGGGATTCAATCGGGCTGCGGTCGCGGGGCGGACCAATGCGCCGCGTTGCCCGAGGGTGCACGAGCGGCACAGCCGGTGGAAGACCGTGGCGGAGTGGCGCTCGCTGGGGCTGGTGCCGCAGGGGCGCCTGCCCGCCGACAATGTCCAGGCGACTTTGCTCGAACCCGACGGACCGGGGAAGACGGCCTATCTGCTCACCGGCAATTATCGTGTGATCCTCGATTATAATTGCTCGAATTTTTACGCTTTGTCGGTAGGTCTGCTCGCCGATGAAGTGGAACGCTAAAGCAGTCGCTGCTCTTTTCCTCCTCGCCGGATTCGGCGGGGAGCGAGTTTTTGCCCATGAAGGTGCGCAGGATCGCCCCGGTGCCGGCTATGCCGCACCCGGCGCCGCGCGCCCCGCGCCGCAGCTCGATTATGCGCCGCCGGCTCAGGAGGGCTTCGCCGATCCGGCCGCCGAGGCGACCGGACCCCGCGGAAGCTCGCAGCGGGCGCCCGGCGAGCAGCGCTATGACGAGGTCGGCTATGCCGCGATCGGTGACGGCGAGGGAGTAACCGGGGTTCATCCTTCGCTTGCTCCCGATTCGCTGGTCGAGGTGACATCGCTCGAGAACGGGCGCACGATCGTCGCGCTGATCGTCGCAACCGATCCGGGTGCCGGCAATCCGATCGTGCTTTCGCCTGGTGCCGCGCGCGAACTCGGCCATGACGGCGGCGGGCGCGTGGCGGTGCGGGTGCGCAAGGTGGCGGCTGGCCCGGGCGACATGCTGGCGTTGCGCGCGGGCGGCCCGGCTGCGGCGCGGCCCGATACCCCGCCGATCCTGCTCAACGCGCTTCGCAAGCATCTCGGCGTACCGGCCGCAGCCGCGCCCGCAATCGCCGAGCGGCCGGCTTATTCGCGCCCGGCTGCGCCGTCTCGCGCGGCTCGGCCCGTATCGGGCGCGGGTTTCTACGTGCAGATCGCCGCACTTTCTAATGCCAGGAACGCGCAAGCGCTTGCGCAGAGGATGGGCGGGTCCGTAAAGCAGGGCGGAGGGCTCTATCGCGTGCAGCTCGGCCCCTTCGCCACGCGGCGGGAGGCGGATGCAGCGCGGGGCGGGGCCGCACGCGCGGGTTTTGGAGACGCGCGCGTCATCGCCGTCAACTGAGTAACCCGGGGACCCGGACTGCCATGAAGAAGCTTATCGCCGCCTCGATCCTGGCGCTCGCCATCGCCTATCCGACCACTGCGCAGAACCCGCCCTTCGATACGCCGGCGCCGATCGCCTATCTCGAGGACCTGTCCTCGGGGGCGGTGCTCTACGCCAAGGACGCCGACCGCCGCATCCCGCCGGCATCGATGGCGAAGATGATGACGGTCTATGTCGCGTTCGACCTGATCAAGCAGGGCAAGCTCAAATTGAGCGACACCACCACGGTGGCGCCCGAGACCTGGAAGAAGTGGCATTCGCAGGGCTCGACGATGTTCCTCGCGGTCGGCGAGACACCGCGAGTCGAGGATCTGCTCAATGGCATCGTCACGCTCTCGGGCAACGACGCCTGCGTCGTGCTCGCCGAGAAGATCGCGGGGACCGAGGAAGCGTTCGTCAATCTGATGAACCAGCAGGCGAAGAAGATTGGGCTGAGCAACAGCCAGTTCGGCACCTCGAACGGCTGGCCGGACGAAGGCCGGACCTATGTGACCGCGCGCGATCTCGCACATCTCGCCAAGGCGACGATCGAGGACCATCCGCAACTCTACAAGCAATTCTACAGCCGCACTTCCTACACCTGGGGCAAGACGCTGGGCGCGGGCGCGGCGATCACCCAGGGCAATCGCGATCCGCTGCTCGGGCGCGTCGCCGGTGCCGACGGGCTCAAGACCGGGCATACCGAGGAAGCGGGTTACGGCTTCACCGGTTCGGCCGAGCAGAACGGGCGGCGGCTGGTGATGGTCGTGGCCGGACTCGATTCCTACGGTGGCCGCGCCGAGGAATCGGTGCGCTTCATGCATTGGGGCTTCCGGGCGTGGAGCCCGCTCGCGATCGCCTCGAAGGGGAAGAAGATCGGCGAGGTCGAAGTGCAAGGCGGCGGCGCGGGCAGCGTCGGCGTGGTGGCGCCGCGCAACCTCAACGCCACCGTCCCGGCGGGCACTTCGCCGAAGATGACCGGCAAGCTGGTGTATCTCGGGCCGGTCAAGGCGCCGATCAAGGCCGGCGCGCATATCGCCGATCTGGTGGTCGAGACGCCGGGCATGCCGACCCAGACGCTGCCGCTGGTGGCGCAGGCCGATGTCGGCGAGGCGGGGTTCTTCCGCCGGGTGTGGCTCGGGCTGACGTCGCTGTTCGCTTGATCCGTCACGCCGGCGAAGGCCGGGGTCCCAGGCCGCATGCCCAGCGCTCGCGGCCCGAGATCCCGGCTTTCGCCGGGATGACGATTGGTGTCTAAACCTTCCATGCTCCTCGGCAACGAATCCGCACGCGACGCGCTCGCCGCCGCCATGGCCAGCGGCGTGCTGCACCTTGCCTGGCTGATCGCCGGGCCGGTGGGGGTGGGGAAGGGCATTTTCGCGCGCGCCGCCGCGGCGCGGATGCTGGCCGAGGCCAGCGAGCCGCACAAGCTGAGTCCCGGCTGGGACGTACCCGAAACCACCCAGACCGCGCACCTGATCGCCGCGGGCGCGCATCCCGATTACCGCGAGCTGGTGCGGCTGCCCAAGGATGCCGCAAAACCGGACGAGGCGCTCGCCCGCTCGATCACGATCGCACAGGTGCGCAGCCTGCAGCCGCTGTTCGCGACCAAGCCCTCGCTGAGTTCGCGGCGCGTCGTCATCATCGACTCGATCGACGATCTCGAACGCGGTGGCGCCAACGCGTTGCTCAAGAATCTCGAGGAGCCGCCGGCGGGGACGATCTTCCTGCTGGTCAGCCACGCACCCGGACAATTGCTGCCGACGATCCGTTCGCGTTGCCGGCTGTTGCGCTTCGAGGCGCTTGCTTCGGAGCAAGTCGCCGGAATTCTGCGGACCGAACTTTCCGATGCTAGTGCAAGTGAGATCGAAGCGCTGGTGCGCGCCGGCGAGGGCTCGCCGGGGCGGGCGCTCGGCTTCGCCGGTCTGGATCTGGCGGCGCTGGAAGGTGATATGGCGAAGCTCGCGGAGACGGGCGATCCTTCCAACGCCGTGCGCTCGCGGCTCGCCAAGCTGCTCGGCGCCAAGGCCGCGCAGCCGCGCTACGAGGCTTTCCTGCGTCGCTCGCCGAGCTTCATCGCCGAGCAGGCGCGGACGCGTTCGGGCGAGCCGCTGCGGATCGCGCTCGACGCCCATGCAGCGGCGCGCGAGCTGGGTCCAGCCGCGACCGGGCTGTCGCTCGATGCCGGGGCGACCGTGTTCGAGATGTCGGGGCTGATCGCACGCCTCGCAACGCGCGCTTGACGTTCACGTAAAGGTAAAGCTATAGCGCGGCCATGAACGCTGCCGCCTTCCCCATCGAGGCCCTGGCGCCTATCGAGCCCCGCCCCGAGCAGGAGGCCTTCTCCATTTCGGATCTGTGCGCCGAGTTCGCGGTCACGCCGCGCGCATTGCGCTTCTACGAGGATGAGGGGCTGATCGGCCCCGAGCGGCGCGGCACTCAGCGCATCTATTCGCACGCCGATCGCGCCCGGCTCGCCTGGATCCTGCGCGGCAAGCGCGTCGGGTTCAGCCTCGGCGAGATCAAGGAAATGATCGATCTCTACGATGTCGGCGACGGCCGCCGCGTTCAGAAGCAAGTGACGCTCGAACGCTGCCGGAATCGCATCGAGCTGCTCGAAAATCAGAAGCGCGACATCGACGCGCACATCGCCGAGCTCCAGCAATTCGTCGAGCTGCTTCAAAGCAGCGACGCTCACTGAGGAACCTGAAATGCCGCAATATACGCCCCCGGTGCGCGATACGCGCTTCATCCTCGATTCGGTGATCGGGCTCGATCGCTATGCCAATCTGTCGGGCTTCCAGAACGCGACGCCCGACGTGGTCGAGGCCGTGCTCGAGCAAGGCGGCCAGTTCGTCGCCGAAGTGCTGTTCCCGCTCAATTATTCGGGAGACCAGCAGGGCTGCACGCGCCACGAAGACGGCAGCGTCACCACGCCCGAGGGCTTCAAGGAAGCGTATCAGGCGTTCGTCGAGAGCGGCTGGGGCACGCTGAGCGCGCCGACCGAATTCGGCGGGCAGGAGATGCCGCACGTCGTCTCGACTGCGTTTCAGGAATATATGATCTCCGCGAACATGGCGTTTGCGATGTATCCGGGGCTGACCCACGGCGCGATCGCCGCCTTGCTGGTCAAGGGCTCGGACGAGCAGAAGGCGAAGTACGTTCCCAAGATGGTGTCGGGCGAGTGGGGCGGCACGATGAACCTCACCGAGCCGCATTGCGGCACCGATCTCGGGCTGATCCGCACCCGCGCCGAGCCCAATGCCGACGGCAGCTGGTCGATCACCGGCACCAAGATCTTCATCTCGTCGGGCGAGCACGATCTGACGAGCAACATCATCCACCTGGTGCTCGCCAAGACCCCCGGCGCGCCGGAGAGCAGCAAGGGGATCTCGCTGTTCGTGGTGCCGAAGTTCATGGTCGGCGACGACGGCGCGCTCGGCGACCGAAACGCGGTGACCTGCGGCTCGATCGAGCACAAGATGGGCATCCACGCCAATTCGACGTGCGTGATGAACTATGACGGGGCGACCGGCTGGCTGGTCGGCGACGAGATGAAGGGACTCGCCGCGATGTTCATCATGATGAACGCGGCACGGCTCGGCGTCGGTCTGCAGGGCCTCGGCGTCGGTGAGACGGCGTACCAGAACGCCGTACAATATGCCCATGACCGCCGCCAGGGGCGCGCGCTGACCGGGCCGGCCGAACCGCAGGAGAAGGCAGACACGCTGTTCGTCCATCCGGATGTTCGCCGGATGCTGATGGAAGCCAAGGCGCAGACCGAGGGCCTTCGCGCGCTTTGCCTGTGGAGCGCGTTGCAGGTCGATCTCGAGCATGCCGCGCCGACCGAGGAAGAGCGCCAGCTCGCTGCGGACCTGATCGGGCTGCTCACCCCGGTGATCAAGGGCGTCGGCACCGATATCGGCTACAAGGTGGCGACCGATGCGCAGCAGGTCTATGGCGGCCACGGCTACATCGCCGAATGGGGCATGGAGCAATATGTCCGCGATGCCCGCATCTCGATGATCTACGAGGGCACCAACGGCGTGCAGGCGATGGATCTGGTCGGCCGCAAGCTCGCCCAGAATGGCGGGCGAGCGGTGCAAGCCTTCTTCCGAATGGTGACCGAGGAAGTCGGCGCGGCGAAAGGCGACGAGAAGCTCAGGAGCTTCGCCGAAGCGCTGGAGAAGGCACTCGGCCATCTCCAGGGCGCGACGATGTGGCTGGCGGCCAATGGCTTCCAAAACCCCAATCATGTCGGCGCCGGCGCTTATCCGTACATGCAGCTGACCGGCACCGTGGCGCTCGGGCTGATGTGGCTGCGCATGGCGAAGGCAGCTGCCGAGGCGCTCGCCGCGGGCAGCGAGAATGCGAAGTTCCTCGAAGCCAAGCTCGTCACTGCGCGCTTCTATGCCGAACGCTTCCTGCCCGACGCAGGCGCACTCCGCCGCAAGGTCGAGAGCGGCAGCGACGCGGTGATGGCGCTCGATCCGGAGATGTTCCGCGCGGCGTGAAGCCGCTTGAGCCGGGGCGGGGGACATAGCATGGTCGGGCGATGAGCCTGAACATTGTCCCCCTGCAGCCGATCGAACGCGGCCAGTTGAACGTAATGCGGGCGCGCGGCGCCGGGATGGCGCTCGGATTGATCGCGCCCGCCATCATCGCAGAGTTCGCCCTGGCGGACCGGCTGCCGGTGCACGGCGCGATCGGCGGCGTGGCGCTGCTGCTCGGCATATGGCTCGCGATCGTCTCACCGCCGCGCCGCTGGCGGCATTGGCGCTATGCCTTTACCGGCAGCGAGCTCCATGTCGCGCAAGGCTGGTGGATGCAGGTGCACACGATCGTGCCGGTGCTTCGGGTCCAGCATATCGACGTGGCGCAGGGTCCGCTGGAGCGTAGCTTCGGCGTGGCGCGGCTGGTGCTCCACACCGCGGGCTCCGACAACACGATCGTGACGCTTCCCGGCATCACCCGGGCGACGGCCGAGGAGATCCGCGATGCGATCCGGGCACGGATCGGCAGCGCGGCGTGAGCGAAGAGCCCGCGCGCCGGGTGCATCCCGGCACCATCGCGATCGGCATGCTCAAATCGGGGCCGTCGACCTTGCTGACGCTGCCGGCGCTGTTCGCGGCCGCCACGAAGTTCGGCCTGCTGATCAGTGCGCTGCTGGCGCTTGCCGGGCTCGTGGTGCTTGCGCTGACAACGTGG
>JASLBO010000300.1 GCA_030146605.1 Sphingomonas sp.
CGAGGATGCCGACGACGTCGCCTTCCTCACCAGGGCGATCGACTGGCTCGCGGCGCAGGGCTGCGCGGACCGCCGCCGCGTCTACGCCACCGGGCTGTCGGGCGGGGGGCGGATGGCATCGTGGCTCGGCTGCGTCGCCGCCGGGCGCTTCGCCGCGATCGCGCCGGTGGTTGGGTTGCGCGCCGGCAACCCGTTATCCGCCGATCTGCGCTTTCCCGATCCCGCCACCTGCCGGCCGACGCGGCCGATGCCGGTGATCGCCTTTGCCGGCGGCAAGGACACGACGAACCCGATCGAGGGCGGCGGCGCCGGCTATTGGCAATATCCGATGCGCCGCGCCGAAGCGCGCTGGGCCGATCTCAACGGCTGCCGCCGTCCGCTCGCCGAACGCATGCTGGAAAGCGGCGCGGTCGAGCGCGGCTATACCGATTGCCGTGCCGGTGCAGCAGTGGTCGCGCGGATCACGCCGGGCGCTGGGCACGAATGGGTGGCGGACAACGAAGCGCTATGGGCCTTCTTCGCGCGGCATCGCCGCTGAGCCGACAGCCAGAGGGTTCAGGCGGTGCGCCGTTCCTCGCTCAGATGGAGCGTCACCGGCGGAAGCACTTCGAATGCCGGCCTGGCGAAATAAAAGCCCTGGATATAGCGCACGCCCATCGTCCGCAGGGCTTCGAGCTCGCCTGCGGTCTCGATCCCTTCTGCGATCACCGTCACGCCCAGCGCGGCGCACATCTTGACGACGCCGTCGACGATCATCCGCCGCGGCATGCTGGTGTCGAGTCCGCGGATCAATCCCATGTCGAGCTTGATGATGTCGGGCTGAAACCGCGCCAGCAAATTGAGCCCCGCATAGCCGGCGCCGAAATCGTCCAGCGCAGTCCCGAAGCCCATCTTCTGATAGGTCGCGATGATGTTGGCGACATGGTCGGGGTCGGCCATCTCCTCATTCTCGGTGAATTCGAAGATCAGCCGGTCGGTCGGAAAGCTGGTCGCCCTGGCGGTCTTGAGGGTCAGCTGGATGCACGCGGCGGGCGAATAGACCGCGTTGGGCAGAAAATTGATCGATAGCCGTGCGCCGCTTTCGATAAGTCCGGCCCTCGCCGCAGTCTCGATCGCCTTGACCCGGCATTGCTGGTCGAACGCGTAGCGATTGGCCTCCGACACCTGCGACAGCACGCTCGCCGCGCCTTCGCCCCGGGGGCCGCGGACCAGCGCCTCATAGGCGAACGGTACGCCGTGGACGATGTCGACGATCGGCTGGAACGCCATCGAAAACTCGAAATCGAGCCCTGCGCCATCACGGCAGCCGGCGCACGGTGCGTTCGAAGCGTGTTTCATTCCGCCGCTATCGCACCAAATTCTTAAAGACGGCCTGCGATCTCAGCGATTTGCGATCAACATAGATTGGCCGCGGGGCGCATAGGGTGCGCACGGATGCGACCAACCAGCGGCATCGATCCAGGAGGTAGAGTCATAAAGGCGGACCGGCAGGAACCGCCCCAGTTTTTGCCGTTCGTTCACGATCGTGGCGCGCCTCAAAGCAGACGCTGGAAAGATGATCTGGACCGGCATCCGCATCTACGAGACGAAGACCGTTCAACGCTTCTCACCAGAAAGTCAGACTCGTAAATCCTGTCAGTTCGCTCGATTATAGACAAGCTTATAGCTAATTGGTGTCGAGAGCAGTGGACTGATGATAGTAGTCTCCTCCACCAACTGCTGCCCAACGCTACGATACACTAAGGTCCGCTCGCTGTCGTCCCCACGGAACGTTAGCGAAATGGCTTCACCATTCGCTTTTGCCGACACATCGAAAACAAGCGATTCCACGAGCTTCCACTTGATCGGCTCTCCGCCAATCCAAACGACGATAGGTGTTTTGGCGTCGTACGCGATCGAGACACGATCTCCTGAACTCGAGATTCTAATTCTAGCTGCAGCAACGGACTTGCGCAGCCTCATGCGAGCGAGAGGGCGCTTGGCGTTGGGAAGGCCGGCAATAGCGCTCTCGATCGCTTCAAAGGCGTCGTCCCTCTGTTGCACGTCCCTTACATAGATGCCTGAAACCACACCTTGCGCCGGGCTCGCTGAGCCTGAGCTGGAGATCATGATGGCAGCTCCGATCGCCGCCGACAAAGTCCAATGACGCATCACGCCCTCCTCAAATCCCGCTGCTCGCCGTCACAGGTGTAGTGACGATCCGGCTTGGCGCACAGGTGAGGCCTTGGTAGTCGAATGAAGAGACTTCCTCCCGCTTGTAGACACACGTAGTGGCAAAGGCTGTCTGTATCAAAGGGCCGAGCCTCGCGGCGGCTAACGCGGTCCGCAAACTCGGAAGCGGACCAGCCGCTCTCCACCCAACAGCGGTCGTTATGGGTTCGACCTAGCTGACCGCCCGGGTCAGATTGAGGAACACGTCCTCCAGATCGGCTTCGCGGGTCGACACGTCGACGATGCCGTAGCCGCCGCTCTGCACCGCACCGAGCACTTCGCCGGCATTCGCCTGGTCCTTGCGATAAGTGATCACCAGGGTCCGCTCGGCCTTGAGCTCGATCTTCTGGAAACAGGCGTTTTCGGGCACCACCGGCACGTCGCGGTCGACGGTGACTTCGACCACTTTCTCCTGCGCCATCCCGACCAGCTCGCGGGTCGGCTTGTTGGCGATGAGCTTGCCGTGGTTGATGATCGCAATGCGGTCGCACAGCTGCTCGGCTTCCTCGAGATAATGGGTGGTCAGCACCACGGTGATGCCGCGCGCGTTCAGCTGCTTCACATAGGCCCAGAGCTGCTGGCGCAGCTCGACATCGACTCCGGCGGTCGGCTCGTCGAGGACGAGGACGGGGGGCGAATGGACCATTGCCTTGGCGACCATCAGCCGCCGTTTCATGCCGCCCGAGAGCGTGCGGGAATAGGCATTGGCCTTGTCCTCGAGATGCACGGCGCGCAGCAGCCCCATCGGATCGCGCTGCGCCCTGGGGACGCCGTAGAGCCCCGCCTGGATCTCGAGCGTCTCGCGCGGGGTGAAGAAGGGATCGAAAGTGATCTCCTGATTGACGATGCCGATGCTCGCTTTGGCGTTGCGCGGATGCGCGTCGATATCGAAACCCCAGATCGACGCGCGGCCTTCGGTCTTGTTGACCAGCCCGGCGAGGATGTTGATCAGCGTCGACTTGCCCGCGCCATTGGGCCCGAGCAGCCCGAAGATCGATCCGCGTGCCACATCGAAGCTCACCCCGTCGAGCGCGCGCTTGCCGCCCTGATAGGTCTTGCAGAGATTGTCGATCTCGATCGCGGCTTGAGTCATGCGGAGGTGCCTATCATTCCCCTCCCGCTTGCGGGAGGGGTCAGGGGAGGGGCCATGCGCCCATTGCCTGAAGCCCATGCCCTCCCCCGACCCCTCCCGCAAGCGGGAGGGGAGCGCCGATCGCACGCTTTGGCGCCTCGGCCCGGGTGACGAAGCAATTGAAGGGCGCGCCTGCCCTTGCTATCGGCGACTCATGAGCCTGCCCCCGCCCGAGACGATCCGCACCTCTCACGCCCGCATCGCCTGCGACGGCAGCGGGCCCGGCGTGCCTGCCGCGCTCGGGCATCCGCGGGTGTTCCTGCAGATCGACGAGAACGGTTATGTCGATTGCGGCTATTGCGATCGGCGCTTCGTGCTGATCGGCGGACCCGCCGACGGCGCTGACCAGAGCCAATTGCCCGACCATCCGGCTGGCGCCAGCGTCTGACGCGCCTATATCGGGGGGATGCAGATTCCTTCCGATCCCCGCGCATACCTGTATCGCGAGCTCGATCCCGAAACCGCGACCCGGCTGACCGCCGAGGCGCTGGCCCATGCCGAGGATGGCGAGCTCTATCTCCAATACCGCAAATCCGAAGCGTTCGGCTTCGATGACGGGCGGCTGAAGACCGCGAGCTTCGACACCCAATCGGGCTTCGGGCTGCGCGCGGTATCGGGCGAGACCACGGCTTTCGCGCATGCCAACGAGATCAGCCCCGCGGCGATCCGGCGCGCCGCCGAGACGATGGCGCTGATCGAGCCGGGCAAGGCCGGCAAGGCGCCGCCGCCGCAGGGCAATAACCGCCATCTCTATACCGACGGCGATCCGCTCGATCTCGTCCCCTTCGCCGACAAGGTGAATCTGTGCCAGACGATCGACGCCGCCGCGCGTGCCCGTGACAGCCGGGTGGTGCAGGTCTCGGTGGGGCTGACCGGATCGTGGGGCGTGGTCGAGATCGTCCGCCCCGACGGCTTCATCGCCACCGACGTCCGCCCGCTCGTCCGGCTCAACGTGTCGGTCGTGGTCGAGAGCAATGGCCGCCGCGAGACCGGCAGCTTCGGCACCGGCGGGCGCACGCTCTACGATCGGCTGTTCCAGCCCGCGACGTGGAACCGCGCGATCGACGAGGCGCTGGCCCAGGCTTTGGTCAATCTCGACGCCGAGGATGCGCCGGCGGGCGACATGACGGTGCTGTGCGGCCCCGGCTGGCCGGGCGTGCTGCTCCACGAAGCGATCGGCCATGGGCTCGAAGGCGATTTCAACCGCAAGGGCACCAGTGCCTTTTCGGGGCGGATCGGCGAGCGCGTCGCGGCGCCGGGGGTCACCGTGGTCGATGACGGTTCGCTCCATGATCGCCGCGGCTCGCTGTCGATCGACGACGAAGGCACCCCGACGCGCGAGACGGTGCTGATCGAGGACGGCATCCTCAAGGGCTATATGCAGGACCGGCTCAATGCGCGGCTGATGGGCGTCGAGCCGACCGGCAACGGCCGGCGCGAATCGTTCCAGCACGCGCCGATGCCGCGGATGACCAACACCTTCATGAAGGGCGGCAGGGA
>JASLBO010000310.1 GCA_030146605.1 Sphingomonas sp.
GCAGCCGCAACTGATCGTCGGTATCGATGATCGTGAAGTTGGACTGCAGGCTGACGAGCTCGGCATGGCGACGTAGCATCTTGGCGCCGATCGCGTGGAAGGTGCCTAGCCAGGGCATTCCCTCGACCGCGTCGCCGACGAGGCGGCCGACGCGCTCGCGCATCTCGCGCGCGGCCTTGTTGGTGAAGGTGACCGAGAGGATCTCGCTTGGGTAAGCCTTCCGCGTGAACAGCAGGTGGGCGAGGCGCGCGGTGAGCGCCGCGGTCTTGCCGGTGCCCGCGCCGGCGAGGACGAGCACCGGGCCTTCGGTGGTCAGCACGGCATCGCGCTGAGGGGCGTTGAGGCCGCGCAGATAGGGGGCGTCATCGGGAGCAGGGGCGGGGAGACTCATCGGTGAACAGGTAGGGAACGGCGGCGTTTCGGGCAAGCCGGCTCCGGCGGGGCCGAGGAAATCACCGACCGCAGAGGCGGGCCGGCGAGGGGCCGAAGCGCGAGCCGCGCGTGTTCGTCCAGTTCACTTTCCGAGCGCGGGCGGCTAAGCCGCGGCGATGCGACTGAGAAACAGAAAGCTCCGGCTGGCGATCGTGCTGGCGATCGCCGTGATCGCGGCATTCATGGCGTGGCGGACCAGCCAGACCGTGCCCGCCAAGCCGTGCGAGCCGGGGCGGCACGAGGAGAAGGACGCCAGCGGCAAGGTGACCAAGGTCACCCGGACGACGTGCATCTGAGCCCGGCCGCGGCTTTGTAACGCCATTGTAATACCCCGGTCACGAACGCCGGTCATTTCGCAGCCATCATGGCCACTCTCGCAATCGATCAGGCTCCCACGGCAGACCGGCCGGGGGCCTCGCGTTTCGACTACAAGACCCACCCGCTCGCGTGGCTGCTGTTCGCCGGCCTGCTCGTCGGCGGACTGGCATATGCCGGAGTCAGCGTGCTGACCGACACGCGCGGGGTGGGCGAGGAGCTGGCGCTGGGGGTATTCGCTTTCCTCGCGCTGGCGCTGGTGATCGCGCTCGGATTCGAGTTCGTCAACGGCTTCCACGATACCGCCAATGCCGTTGCGACGGTGATCTACACCAATTCGATGCCGGCGCATTTCGCAGTTGTCTGGTCGGGCTTCTTCAACTTTCTCGGGGTGATGTTCTCGAGCGGGGCGGTGGCCTATTCGATCATCACCTTGCTGCCGGTCGACCTGATCCTCAACGTCGGCAGCGCAGCAGGGTTCGCGATGATCTTCGCATTGCTGCTCGCGGCGGTTCTGTGGAATCTGGGAACCTGGTATGTCGGGCTTCCCAACAGCTCGAGCCACACGCTGATCGGATCGGTGCTCGGGGTCGGCTTCGCCAACCAGCTGATCGCCGCCGGATCGCGCGGCGGCACCGCCGGGGTCGACTGGAGCCAGGCTCAGAAGGTGCTGACCGGGCTGTGGATGGCGCCGCTGATCGGCTTCTTCGCGGCATTGCTGCTGCTGCTGGTGATGCGCGCAGTGATCCGCCGGCCCGAGCTGTACCGGGCGCCCGAGGGCGACAAGGCGCCGCCGACGGGCGTGCGCGCGCTGCTGATCTTCACCTGCACCGCGGTATCGTTCAGCCACGGCTCGAACGACGGGCAGAAGGGCATGGGGCTGATCATGCTGATCCTGATCGGCTGCGCGCCGACGGCGTATGCGCTCAACCGGACGCTGCCGACCAGCGCGACGCCCGCTTTCGTGCAGACCGCCAATGTCGCGACCGCGGCCTTCGAGGCGCGCAGCGGCGGCACCATCATGGCACCCGAGCAGGCGCGGGCGACACTGACCGGGGCGCTCCAGCAGCGAAAGGCCGACACCCCGCAGGTCTATGCCGCGCTCGACAGCCTTTCGACCGACCTGACCGCGCGCGTCGCCGGCTATGGCTCGCTGAGCAAGGTCCCCGCCGAGGCCACGCCGAACGTGCGGAACGACATGTATCTGGTGCTCGACACGACCAAGCTCGCGACCAAGAAGCCCGAGGGCTTCCGCGAGGACGAGCTCAAGGCGATCAAGGCCTATCAGGCGAACCTCGAGGCCGGCACGCGCTTCATCCCGCTCTGGGTGAAGGTGGTGGTCGCGATCGCTTTGGGGCTGGGCACGATGATCGGCTGGAAGCGGATCGTGATCACCGTCGGCGAGCGGATCGGCAAGCAGCACATGACCTATGGCATGGGCGCGACTGCCGAGCTGGTCGCGGCGGTGACGATCCTCAGCGCCGACCGGTTCGGGCTGCCGGTCTCGACCACGCATATCCTTTCGTCGGGCGTGGCCGGCGCATCGGTGGCGAACGGCGCCGGGCTGCAGGGGCGGACGATCGCCCAGCTTGCCGCGGCGTGGCTGCTGACCCTGCCTGCGGCGATGGCGCTGTCGGGCGGGCTCTATTGGCTGATGCTGGAGGCAGTGAAGGCATACGGGTTGCACTGAAGCGGCTGCCGCGTTCGTGGAAGCTCGCGCAGCCTTTTTTGCCGCCGCAGCGGCGAGCGCATTTTGCGTGCGTCCAGCGGCAGGTTCGTTCGTTGTCGCTTTGAAGATGTACGACAGGAACAGCCATGACGACCTATCCTTTGAGCGAGCCGGCCACGATCTATGCTCCCGAGGAGGCTGGTGCCAGGCGGGACGGCGTCGTGGGCCAAGGCACGCTGGCCGAGTGCGCCGACCTGGTTGAAGGCTTTTCCCCGCAGGGGCGAAAGTCCGCTCGCATCGAAATGGACGCGCTGGAACTTCGCTTCGGTCCGCAGGACATTGACGAGCTTCTGCGCTTCCTGCGGGACGAAAGCGCCGGCCTGTCGAACCAGGAAATATCGGCCATTGCGGATCCCGACCGCTGATCGCGGCAGCTCCGAACAGAAGCGTTTGAATGCATGCGAGCCGGGAAAGCGGCTCGCATTGCGCTAAGCGCGCCAGCAGACCTTTTCGATCGCGTGGGCAGCGATTTCCAGACTGAGTTTGACGCCGCTGCCATCGGCGCGAAGGTCCGCGCGGATATGATCCACAGGGTTGTAGAAATGGACCAGCACCCCCGCGACGAGCGCGAACAGCATTGCGAATACCAGCCTGCGTCCTGCCGAGTCGCGCATGGCTTCGTCTCCCTGATTCCGGTGCTGCGTTGGTGCAGGTTCGATACACAAGCGAAACTGTCGTCCCGATGAACGGGGCTCCCCAAGCGCGCGCTTCTTTTCTAGGACAGGGTGGGAAGGGGAAGTTCATGGCCGCCGCACCGATCGCATCGCACCGCCGCATCCTGTTCGCGAGCCTGGTCGGCACTTCGGTCGAATTCTACGACTTCTACATCTACGCCACCGCGGCGGCTCTGGTCTTCCCGGCCTTGTTCTTCCCCGCCACCGATCCGGCGATCGCGCAACTCGCGTCCTATGCGAGCTTCAGCGTCGCTTTTTTCGCGCGGCCGCTGGGCGGGCTGGTGTTCGGGCATTTCGGCGACCGGATGGGGCGCAAGTCCACCCTCGTCGCATCGCTGATGCTGATGGGGATCTCGACGGTGCTGATCGCCTTTTTGCCGACCTATGCGATTATCGGCTGGGTGGCGCCGGCGTTGCTGTGCCTGCTGCGTTTCGGACAGGGGCTCGGGCTGGGCGGCGAATGGGGCGGTGCCTCGCTGCTCGCAGTGGAGAATGCCCCGCCGGGCTGGGCCAATCGCTATGGCGCATTTCCGCCGCTCGGCGCACCCGTGGGCTTCATCTTCGCCAATGGCTTCTTCCTTCTGCTCGGCGCGCTGCTCAGCGACGACCAGTTCCGCGACTGGGGGTGGCGGCTGCCGTTCCTTGCCAGCGCGGTTCTGGTCGGGTTGGGGCTGTGGGTCCGCGTCAAGCTGACCGAAACCCCGGCCTTCGTCGCGGCGCAGGAGGCCGCGCCGCCGCCGCGGGTGCCGGTGGGGGAGCTGTTCCGAGATCACTGGCTGCCGACGCTGGCCGGCACGGTCGGCACCGTCGCCTGCTTTGCCCTGTTCTACATCTCGACGGTGTTCATCATCGGCTATGCGACCAAGGGCCTCGGCTATGATCGTGAGACTTTCCTCGCGGTCGAACTGGCCGCAATCCTGTTCATGGCGGCGGGGATCTGGATCGCCTCCAGCCTTGCCGACCGGAGCAGCGCGACGCGCGTGCTGGCGATCGGCTGCGTCGCGACGATCGCGGCGGGGCTGACGATCGGGCTGTTCGTCACCGCGGGAGCGCTGGCGAGCGTGTTCGCATGGCTGGCGGGCGGGCTGTTCGTGATGGGGTTCGTCTATGGACCGCTGGGGGGCTGGCTGCCGAGCCTGTTCCCTGCGCGGGTGCGCTATACCGGGGTGTCGGTAACCTTCAATCTCGGCGGGATCATCGGCGGGGGGCTGACGCCGCTGATCGCTGCGGCTCTGGTCGAGCGAGGCGGGCTGGTGCTGGTGGGCTATTATCTGGCTGGCGCGGCGGTGTTGAGCCTGGCGGGGCTGGCGCTGGTGGCGCGGGGTGAGAGACGCAGTGCGGACCAAGCTTAGCGTCTGTGCGCGGAAGGCGCGGTTTGGGTCGGAAGGCGAGGCGGTGCTTGCGGCAGAACGTTCGGGCCTGGTGCTCCGGCCGTATCGCTGCGATCGGTGCCAACGGTTTCACTTGACCAGCCGGACCAAGGGAAAGCGGTTGCTTCGGCTCGCCGACTGAGTGGTGGTGATGGGGCTTCGAACCAGGGCATCCGTGCTCCTGCGAAAGCAGGAGCACGACGGCTCACCGCCTCAAATCTTTCGCAGCAGGGTCAGCCGGGCTTTGCCGTAAACGCGGGTTGCGTCGACTTCGAAGCCGGCGAGTTCCACTTCCTCCGCCTTGGCGGTCTCGATGCTGATCCACGTCGCCGGGCCGGCCCAGCCGAGGCGGCCGAGCTTGTCGAGCGCCACCACGCCCGCGCCGGTGCCGTAAGGCGGGTCCATCACGATCAGGTCGAGCGGCTTGATCGCGGGGCCTAGCGCCAGCGCGGAGGTAGCCCGGACTTCGGCGCCCTTCGCGCCGAGCCTGGCGATATTGGCCTTGAGCGAGTCGAGCGCCGCCTTGTCGTGCTCGACGAACAGGCAGGAAGCGGCGCCGCGCGACAGCGCCTCGATCCCGAGCGCACCGGAGCCGGCAAACAGGTCGGCCACGGCGAGCCCCTCGAAGCTGCCGAGGCGGCTGACGAGCATCGAGAACAGCGCCTCGCGCGTGCGATCGGCAGTGGGGCGGGTGGCGTCGCCCCTGGGTGCCACCAGCGCGCGGCCGCGCCATTCACCGGCGATGACGCGCATTATTTGCGGGTCCGCGGCGGACGGGCGGGCTTGCCGCGACCGCCTGCGGGACCCTTGGTCGGCCGAGTGCCGCGGGGGCGATCGACGACCTCGCCGGCGCGCGGCTCGCGCTGATCGCGATGCGCCTTGGCACGCGCGGCGCGGGCAGGCTTGTCGACGGCACGCTCTTCCGGGCGAGGCGAACGCGCGGCGCGAGCGGGCGCCGCACCACGCGGGGTGAAGCCGGCGGCTTGCTTCGCGGGCGGGCGGGACTCGTCACGCACCGGGCGCTCGGCACGGGCCTGCGGGGTCGCGCGCGGCGTGAACCGGGCGTCCCTGGCCGGCGGTCGCGACTCGTCGCGTGCGGGGCGTTCGGGACGGCCGGGTGATTTCGCGGCTGACTTGAAACCGGCCTTCGGGGCGGTGCGGCGATCTTCGCCGCGCGCTGGGCGCTCGGGCGGTCTCGCGCCGCTACCGCGAGCCGCGACGGGCCCTCGTTCTTCGCGCGCCGGGGTCTCGGTGCGCGCAGCAGGCGTGGAACGCGGCGTAAAGCGCGGTGCCTGGGGCTCGGCAGGCGCGGCGGCCGGCTTTACCGGGGCCCGCCGGAGGCGGCGATCGGGTTCGATCACCGGCTGGGGCTTGGGTGCCGACTCCGCGACGCGCGCGCGGACCGCGAATTGCAGGTTCGACGCTGCCTTGCCGCCGCCGGGCTTGGACAGCACGGTGCGGAAGGTGAGCAGATCGTTCTGGCGGACCTCGTCGACATCGCCGGGCGGCAAGTCGCCGAGCCAGAAGGGGCCGTAGCGGGTGCGGATCAGCCGGTTCACTTCGAGCCCGAGATATTCGAGGACGCGGCGGACCTCGCGATTCTTGCCCTCGGCCAGGGTCATCTCGATCCAGACGTTCGCGCCGGTGCGGCGCTCGATATTGGCGTTGATCGGACCGTAGCGGACGCCTTCGATCTCGACCCCGAGCATCAGCTCCTCGAGCTGGGGCTGGCTGATCTGGCCATAGGCACGCGCGCGGTAGCTGCGCTCGACGCCGGTGGCGGGAAGCTCGAGCTCGCGCTTGAGCTCGCCGTCGGTGGTGAGGAGCAGGAGCCCCTCGGTGCTCAGATCGAGCCGGCCGACCGGCATCACGCGGGGCAGGCCCGGCGGCAGATGATCGTAGATCGTCGGGCGGCCGGCGGGATCGCGCTCGGTGGTGAGCAGCCCGGCGGGCTTGTGATAGCGGAACAGCCGCGCCGGGGCGGGGGCGGCGACGGGCTGGCCGTCCACCGTGACGCCGTGGAGCGAGGTGAGCAGAGTCGCGGGCGTATCGAGGACGACGCCGGCGAGCGCGATGCGCCCTTCGGCGATCATCCGCTCGATCTCACGGCGCGACGCGATTCCGGCACGGGCCAGCAGCTTCGCGATGCGCTGGGTTTCGGGGGGTTTTGATGGGGACACCGCGGCGATATAGCGATTATGCCGCGCACGGCAAAAATTATTGCGACGCTGAAAGCTTCGGCGCGTTAGGAGCGGCTGGCGGGGGCAAAGGGTTGCCGCGGACCAAGGCGGGGCGATGTTGTTCGCGAAGAAGAATCGGCTGATCGAACGGATCCTCCTCGTCGAGGACGAGCCGCTGGTCGCGTTCGACACCGAGCATTTTCTCGGCAGCGAGGGCTTCGAGGTGATCGCGACGATCGACTCGGTCGCCGACGCGCTGGAAGTGATCGCGCGCGACGCGGCGATCGATCTCGTCCTGGTCGATGTGAACCTTGCCGACGGCAGCGGCGTCGATGTGGCGCGCGAGGCGCATGCGCGCGGCGTGCAGGTGCTGTTCGTCACCGGAAATTGCCCCGGCGAGGCGCGCAAGCTGGCGGCGGGATGCCTCGCCAAGCCTTATCCGCAGCGCGACCTTTTGGCAGCGATCGCCGGGATCGAGGCAGTGATCGGCGGCCGGAAGCCGCGGAAACTTCCCGGCAGCTTCAGCCTGTTCCTCGGCGCTCCCTGATTCGATCAGAAAAGCAGAATGCAGACGGCATAGAGCGCGGCCCACAGTGCGATCGAACCAGCCGTGGCGATCAGCATACCAAAGGACGGGGGAAGCCGCGTGTCGATCGGGGAAGTGCGGTCGGTGATGGGCGCGTGGAGCATGTTCGAACCTTTGCACGACACGGCAAGGGCAGATTGCGCCGCCGGGCTCCTTCGGCGCTCAGCGCCAGAACAGTGCGATCACGACGGAGAGCCAGGACAGCATCGACAGCGAAACCGCAACGCGTGCGCCCGCGTCGGCGGGCGAAGAAGCGGTCTGCGGCAAAAAGGTGCGGGGGGCGGCAATTGCGGGCATGTCGAGGATCCTGCTCGGGGGCTTATACCCATTATAGGGCGAGCCCGTCCGCACGCGGCGCTCTCAGGAGTCTTGCGTAGCCGCCAGCTGCGCCTCGACAGCATCGTGAAACCGGCGGATGCCGAGCTCGAGCGCGCCGAGGGTCAGGCGCTCGATCGCGCCCGAGGCGAGTCCCTGCTGGCCGAGCTCGCAGGCGCGGAAGTCCTCCGCCGCGAAAACGCCGCCGTCGAGCAGCGCCCAGCTCTTCTCCCAATGCGCCTGCGCCTTTTCGGTGACGGGCGGTTCGGGGACGAGCATGAAATCCTCGACCAGTACGCGATCATGCGCCTGCGGCATCAGCACCATCAGATTGATGTAATCGGGGCTGACCACGAGCACCGTGCCGGGGAACATCTGGTAGGTGAAGGTGATCGCGCTGCGCAACGTCGCCCAGTCGTTCGATGACAAAGCTGCGAGCGCGGCCTCGCGGCCGACCGCCGAGCGCTGGTGCGGGCCGATGCTGTCGCCGGTCGAGACGCCGTCCTTGAAGAAGGGCGCGATCGTGCCGGCGTGGAGACGCTGGATGTGATAGCCTTCCAGAAAGGCGTCCATGATCAGCTTCCAATTGGCGCGCACGTCATGCGTGCGGCGGCGGAACAGGTGCTGGCCGGCGAGGCCGAATGCCTCGAAATCGCGGGCGAGCGTCTCGGCCCCGGCGAAATCCGCCGCTTCGTCGAAGGCGAACCAGATCAGCCCGCCGGCCTCGTGCGTGGGCAGACGCCTGAGGCCATGCGCTGCCTTGTCGAGGCCGGGAAAGGCGTCGGCGCGCGGAAGCCCGACGAGGTGGCCGTCGAGCGCATAGCTCCATGCGTGATAGGGGCAGACGAGGCGCGGCGATTTTACCGCTTCGGAGCCCTCGACGAGGCGGGTGCCGCGATGGCGGCAGACATTGAGGAAGACATGCGCCTCGCCTGCCTTGTCGCGCGTGATCAGCAGCGGCTTGCCGAAGCCGTCATGCGGCACCGCCATATTGTTGTCGGGCAGCAGCGCCGAGGGGGCGATGACCAGCGGCACGCGCGTGAAGATGCGGGCCTGCTCGGCAGCGTGGCGCTCGGCGCTGGTATATGCCCGCGCATCGACATAGGCGATTGCGCCTCCGTCGCGGCGGCCACCATCTGCGAGCTGGGCGGCGAGCGCGAGCTGGCCCTCGGTCGGCGCGTTCATGGCTATCCTTCTCCGATGTTTTCGCTAGTTTCCACCCAACGCAACGAGGGTGCAAGGTGAGCGAGAAACTGAAGGGGTGGGCGCTGCTGCGCGCCGCGGTGCGCAACCGCAAGACGAGCGCGATGCTGGTGCTGGGATTTGCCTCCGGGCTGCCCTTCGTGCTGCTGATCGGTACGCTCAACGCGTGGCTGGGCGAACTCAAGGTGAGCCTCGCGACGATCGGCGTGCTGTCGTGGATAGGCCTCGCCTATGCCTTCAAGTTCCTGTGGTCGCCGGTGGTGGACCGTGCGCGGCTGCCCTTGCTATCGCGGCTGGGGCGGCGGCGATCATGGCTCGTTCTGTGTCAGGGCCTGCTCGCGGTGCTGTTGTGGATGATGGCGGCGACCGATCCGGTGACCGCGATCGGTACGTTCGCGGTGCTAGCGGTGATCGCGGCGTTCCTCTCGGCGACGCAGGACGTGGTGATCGATGCGTGGCGCATCGAAGTGGCCGACGAGGCTGCGACGGTGGAACTGCTTTCGGCGATCTACCAGCTCGGCAACCGCTTCGCGGCGCTCGCCGGGGGAGCGCTGGCGCTGGTGCTCGCGGCGCGGGTGAGCTGGCCGACGGTTTATGTCGGATTCGGCTTCGTGATGCTCGCTGCGCTGGCGATGACCTTGTTCACCCCCGAGGTGAAGCGCGATCCGGCGGATGGGGCTTCGCCGCTCGCGGGCCATCCGGTGCCCGAGCGGCAGCAACGCGGGATCGTGCTGGCGATCGTGGCGGTGTGCTGGGGCTGGGCGATCTTCATGCTCGGCAGCTTCATGGTCGCGGCGCTGACTCCGCCCCCGCCGGGCGCTACCGCGCCGTCGGCGGGGGTATTCACCCAGACCTGGGGGCCGTGGATCATCGTGGCCACCGTCATCCTGCCCGCGCTGATCGCGGGATGGACCAACCGTCTGCCCAAGGCGGCCGGATCCGAACCGGCGCCGGGCGCGCTGCAGGCTTTCGCCAACCACAGCTATCGCGCGCTGATCCTGCCGCTGGCCGAGATCGTCCACCGGCTGCGCTGGGGCGCGTTCCTCGTGCTTGCGTTGATCCTGCTCTACCGGATCGCGGATTCGGTCTGGGCGCCGTTCGCATTCCCTTTCTATCTGGGCGAGTTGCAATATACGAACGACGAGGTCGCCTTCGCGTCCAAGCTGTTCGGCGTGGTGATGACGATCATCGGCGTCGCGCTGGGAGGGGTGATGTTCGCGGCGTGGGGGCGGATGCCTACACTGCTGGCGGGCGGGATCGTCGCTGCGGTATCGAACCTGCTCTACGCCGATCTGGCGACCGGCGGCGCGTGGATCGACAGCTTCGCGCAATTGTTCTTCCTCGACCGGACCGGGATCGAACCGCGGATGCTGCGGCTGATGATTGCGATCTCGGGCGAGAACATAGCGGGCGGGCTCGCGGGCACGGCGTTCGTTGCGTACATTTCGTCGATCACCGCGCGCGAGTATAGCGCGGTGCAATATGCCCTGCTCTCGTCGATGACCTTTCTCGTGGGTGCGCTCGGTCGCGCCGCGACGGGCGAGGCAATCGAGATCCATGGCTATGCCACGGTCTTCCTCGTGACCTCAGGGTTGGGCGGCGTCGCGGTGCTGCTGGTCCTCGCAGAATGGTGGCGCGGGGCGCCACGCGCACCCGTTGCGACCGTGGAGGAGGCAGCGATCTGATGCCGTTCCTCGTCGTGATCGGGCTGCAGGTGATCTGCATCGTCCATCTGATGCGCACCGGGCGCAATCCCTTGTGGCTGACCGCGTTGATCTTCCTGCCGGTGGTGAGCGCGATCGCCTATGTGATCGTGGAGGTGCTGCCGGGGATGGGCAGCAACCGTCATGTGCGGACGGTGCGCGCCAAGGCGATCGACACGATCGATCCCGAACGCGAACTGCGCGCCGCGCGCGATGCGCTGGGACTGGCCGATACCGCAGCCAACCGGGTGCGCGTCGCCGATGCGCTGGCGGCGCTGGGGCGGCACGGCGAGGCGGTGCCGCTGTACCGCGAGAGCATCGCGATGACGCCCGGCGAGCCCGATGTGCGCAGTCAAAACAAGCTCGCGCTGTCACTGTTCGAGAGCGGGCAGGCGGACGAGGCGCTGACGCTGCTCGATGCCATCCCCGATCCGCCAGGACAGAGCGAGCGTGACCGGCACGCGCTGCTTCGTGCGCGGGTTTTCGATCATCTCGGGCGCAAGCAGGAGGCACTCGATCTCTATGCCGATCTGGTCACGCGCATGCCCGGCGAGGAAGCGCGCTGCCGCTATGCCGCGCTGCTGATCGAGCAGGGCAGGGAGAACAAGGCGCTCGGCGTGCTCGAGGAAGTGGAGGGACGGATGCGGCGGCTGAGCAGACACCAGCGAGCGGCGGATGCGGGCATGTATCGCTGGGCAGCCGAGGCGCTTGCCGGACTTCGTGCCAAGGGAGTGGGGCAATGAAGCGGTGGATAACCGCGCTGGTCGCGTTGCTCGTGCTGGCCGGTGGCGGATGGCTATGGGGTTCGCCGTACCTGACTTTGCTGCAGCTCAAAAAGGCGGCGGATGCGCGCGATCTCACGGCGATCTCGGCGCGGATCGATTATCCGGCGGTGCGTGCGGACCTGAAGACGCAGTTGCAGGACCGACTCGGAGGCCGTGGCGGTTCGGAACTGGACAAGCTGGGTGCGGCGCTGGCCGAGCGGTTCGCCGATCCGGTGGTCGACGCGGCGGTGACCCCCGAGGGCATGCGCGCGCTGTTCGCCAGCGCCGCCGTCGCCGAGGCGGCGCGACCGGGTTTCGCGAGCGGGAAGCCCGGCGAGATGCGAGTGCGGAGGGACGCGCTGGGCCGGTTCGCGCTGGTGCCGACGCACGGTGTGGGGCCGGAAGTGGTGTTCGAGCTACAGGGGCTGACATGGCGGGTTACCGCGGTCCGCCTGCCGGGAGGGCGGGCACTTTAGCGCAGAGACGCGCGACTGCTACCCGCCCCCACTCCCAAGCCATGCGTAAATCGAGATGTCAGGTGCGCAGATCGACGCGGCTGCCGTGATCGTGCCGCATGACGTGCGTGGCCGTTTCCAGCATCTTGCGTGTCATATCGTCGTTGCGCGAGCGCGCGCCGGCAATACCATCTTGCGTCATCAGCACGAAATTCACCTGCTCCCGATCATCGAGTGCGCGCGGCGCGCCGTGGCCTGCCTCTACCGGAATCCTTACCGTCATCCCGAGGAACGCAGAGCTGTCATCAAGCGACATTTCCCCGCCAATGATCTTGCCGTTCATCCAGTCGAACATTTCCTTACGGGTCATACTGGTGAAATCGGGCTGACTATTGCCCCTTTCAGCCGTAGCGGCGCTGGCTGTGGTCATAATGGCGGAGAATGAGGTAGCGCTGGTGGGCGGCACGGTCGGCGATTGGGTCGGTCGAATAGCTGCC
>JASLBO010000341.1 GCA_030146605.1 Sphingomonas sp.
CGTTCGCCTCCCGAAATGCGTGGACTGCCTTTGTCCAAGGTCGGAAAAACGTAAGGTCTGGCCGCTACGCTCGCGATCTGTGAACTCATCCTCTATGCGCAGGAGGCATCAGCGCAGCCTTTCCCCTGTTCGGAGCAAATATGACCGAGGCAACCCCCGAAACTACTGCCGACGGCCCGAAGAGAACGGCGCGGATAGCTGCGGCTACCGTCACGATCCTCGCGATCGTCGGCGTTGCGTGGCTCTTCCTTGAACTCACGCGCTTCTTCCTGCTGGTCTTTGCCGCACTCGTGCTCGCGGTGATCTTCGACGCGATGGCGCGGCGGGTTACCGCAGTCACGCGCATGCCGCGAGGGCCCGCGCTCGGTCTATCGATCATCGCCTTGCTGACGGTCTTCATCGGAGCGTTTGCGCTTTTCGGAACCCAGATGGCGCGCGAATTCGATACGATAGTCGAAAGCATCCCGCCCGCGCTTACTCAGGTCGATGCTTTGCTTTCGCGCTTCGGCGTGAGCGAAAGCGCCAGAGACTTGTTCAATCGCGGCAGCAGCGACGTTTCGAAACTGATGACGCGAGCGGGCGGCTATGTCCTGGCAGCGGGCAGCGGAGTCGCAGATTTCGTCCTAGTGTTGGTCGGCGCGATCTTCATCGCCAGCGACCCTGGCGTGTATCGGCGCGGCCTGCTCCTGCTGATGCCCCGCCGCGCAGAAGGAACGATCGACAAGTCGCTTGACGATATGTCGCGGGGATTGCGCGGCTGGATGGTCGGGCAGGCGGCTTCCTCCGCACTGGTCGCGATACTCACCTGGGCGGGGCTGGCTGTGCTGGGCGTGCCCGCCGCCGGCGGTCTAGGGCTTATCGCCGGATTGCTCGACGTGATCCCGATGATCGGTCCGATCATCGCCGCTTTCCCGGCCGTCCTGCTCGCCTTCACCGTGTCACCCATCACGGCGCTGTGGACGATCGGGCTCTTCCTGATAATCCAGCAGCTTCAGGGTAACTTCCTCCAGCCTATGATCCAGAAGCAAGCCGTGGATGTACCGCCGGCCGTTCTCCTCTTCTCGGTGGTGGCAGCCGGCACGATCTTCGGCTTTCTCGGTGTTCTGCTGGCGGCGCCGCTTACCGTCGTGATCTATGTGCTGGTCCAGCGCATCTACGTGAAAACCTTGCTGGGAAAGGACATTCGGGTTGTCGGCGACGGCTGACGCTTCAGGAACCGTCCTAAATCATGCGGGTGTCAGGCAGCGACCAGTGGAGCCGCCGTCAAGACATCGGTAAAGCGCTTGCGCCACCAGATAACATCCTCGTCGCAGACATTCTCGAACATCGGCCTCCACCGCGCCACGCGCTCCTCGCGCGACATGCTCACAGCCCGCTCGATCGCGTCGGCGATATCGTCGGGGCTGTAGGGATTGATCAACAGCGCGTTGCTCAGCTGCGCGGCCGCACCGGCGAAACGCGACAGGATCAGCACGCCGGGATCTTCGGGGTTTTGCGCCGCGACATATTCCTTTGCGACGAGGTTCATGCCGTCACGCAGCGGCGTCACGAGACCGATCCGGGCCGCGCGATAGACACCGGCGAGCACGTTGCGTGGATATCCCTGGTTGACGTAGCGCAGTGGCACCCAATCGATATCGGCAAAGGCTCCGTTGATGCGTCCGGACAGTGCGTCGAGCTGCGCGCGGATGTCCTGATAGCTTTGCACCGTCGCCCGCGAAGGCGGGGCAATCTGCAAGAGATAGACGTTGGAATGGGCATCGGGATGGGTTTCGAGATAGCGCTGATAGCCGTTGAAGCGCTCCTCGAGCCCTTTCGAATAGTCGAGTCGATCAACGCCGACGATCAGGCTGCGACCGATCGAGCTCTCGACCATCCGGGCATGCGTCGTCATCGCCTGCGGGCTGCTCGCGCTGGCGATGAACTCCTGAGAATCGATCCCGATCGGGCAAGCTATCGCGCGGATCGTGCGTCCACCGACCGTGATCTGCCCGTTCTCGCCTATCATTCCGCCCATCTCGCGGACGACATAATCGTGGAAGGTCTCGAGCCATTCGTCGGTCTGGAATCCCACGACGTCATAGGCGAACAGCGCCTCCACCAGCCGCCGATGTTCGGGCAACGCTGTTAGCAGCCGGGTCGGCGGCCAGGGGATGTGGAGGAAGAAGCCGATCCGATTGGTTAGGCCGCGCTGCCGCAGCACCCAGCCAAGACCAGGATAGCGACGAGCGGCGAGGGAACCGCCTTTGTCAGTCGGGGGAAGCTATAGATGATCGCCAAGCCTGCAGCGACCATGGCGTATGTTTCCCAACTGACATTCGTAAGCTGCGGCAGCTGCGCCATGAAGATGAGGATGGCGAGCGCGTTCACGAAGCCCGTGATGACGGAGCGAGACACGAATTGCATGAGAAGGTCGAGCCGCAGCAGGCCGGCCGCGATCTGGATCAGGCCCATCAGGATCGTGGCGGCGAAAAGGTAATCGACCCCGTGCTCCCTGACGAGCGGCACCACGAGAACGGCAACTGCGGCGGTCGCAGCCGAGATCATGCCGGGTCGGCCGCCGATCAGCGCGATCGTCATGGCAATCGCCACGGAGGCATAAAGACCTACACGCGGATCCACGCCGGCGATGATCGAGAAGCCGATTGCTTCAGGGATTAGCGCGAGTGCGACGACTATGCCGGCCATGATGTCACGGCGAGCAGTGGTGCCGTCAGTGAACCACTGGCGGCGGTAAGCAGAAAGATCAAACGTCATTGAATATCCACAACAGGGCACATGGCGCCGACCGGCGCTTCAGATCGGGTGCGTGTTGTTGTCCGGCGGATCGGCGGCCGGAATAGCCACCCGGATTTTCACCGGGTCCTTGCGAATGCACTGCTCTTAAGCGCTTGACGCTGGCGAGGCAACTAGCAGCGCCTGCGGCAGCTTTTGCGAAATGAGGTGCAGTCTCGGACGTCAGAGGTTGGGGCGACACCCCACAGGCCGCTTTTTATGAGCCTATTGCCTAATGTGCAGCGCGCCGACATGGACGCGCCTCGCGCCTTGATGGTCTTCCTCGTCAAGGATTGCCGCAAGGGCCGCGCCGAACTGTGCGAGCCGCTGCTGGCTGAACTCGCCTGCTGCTGAGGGGAGGCCGCAGCGCGGGTTCGAGAAGCATTGGAGGCGCGAATGGACGTTCCCGTGCAGCGCTGGACCCTAACCACGGATCTGTTGCATCGAGCCGCACCTCCGGTTAGCGCTGCGAACGATTATCAGTAGCGGGATGTGACGTGTGAGGGGGCTTTACTCGACCGGATTTGCCGCGCTGGTGGCGGTTCCGGCAGGCGCGTTTGCGCAGGAAGCAAAGCCGAACGACGAGATTGTCGTCACGGCCCAGCAGGCGCAGGAGCAGGTCGTGTCGGATGGCACGATCGGCGTTCTGGGCGATCGCGACGCGCTCGAGACGCCGTTCAACGTGACCAGCTACACGGCTCAGCTCATCCTCGATCAGCAATCGGAGACGATCGGGGACGTGCTCGAGAACGAGCCTTCGGTCCGCACGACCTATGGCTTCGGCAATCAGGCGGAGTTGTTCGTCGTCCGCGGTTTCACCCTTAGCGGCGACGACGTAGCGATCGATGGCCTTTACGGCGTGACCCCGCGCCAGCTCGTCTCGCCCGAACTTTACGAGAGCGTCCAGGTGTTGAACGGCGCCAACGCCTTCCTGTTCGGCGCGGCCCCGAGCGGGACGGGTATCGGCGGCAGCATCAACCTCGTGCCCAAGCGCGCCGAGCGCACGCTGCTGCGCGCCACCGCCAGCTACGGCGCCGACAGCGTCTTTGGAGGCAATTTCGATGTCGGGACGCGGTTCGGGCGCGAGGGAACGTTCGGTATCCGCGTTAATGGCGTCCACCGCGAGGGCGAGACGGCGGTCGAAAACGACCGGCGCCGGGTGAACGTGCTGGGCGCGAGCTTCGACTTCCGCTCTGGACCGGGACGGTTCTTCCTCGACATCGGCTATGAGGACCAGAACGCCTATCAGCCGCGCACGACCGTTCGCCTCGCGGCGGGCCAGCCGGTGCCCGAGGCGCCGGACCCGACTTACAATCCCGCTCAGCCCTGGACCTTCACCGAACTTCGGGACCTCTATGTCTTGGCGCGCGCGGAAGTGGATCTCACGCCTGAAATAACGGCGTTTCTCGCGGCGGGTATGCGCGACGGTACGGAGGAAGGGGAATATTCCACAATCACCGTTACCAATGGACTGACCGGCACCGGCACCGCCGCCCGGCTCTATGTCCCGCGCGAAGATCACAACCAGAGCGGGCAGGCGGGTATTCGAGGCCGCTTCGCAACGGGCCCGATCAGCCATCGGTTCAGCATCGGCGCGTCGGCAAATTACCTCGAGAACCGCAATTCGTTCACCAGCGGGAATTTCCCGTTGGCGGTACGCCAGGGTTGCGCTGCTGCGCCGGTCGGGGTGACCACTTTCTGCACCAGCATCTACGACGCTCCCGTGGTGGATCCACCGACCAATGCGACTCTGCCCTCGGCGGGCGGGGACCTGGTAGACCTCCCCCGCGTATCCACCGCCGATTTCACCAGCTTCTACGCCTCCGACACGCTCGGCTTCTGGAACGATCGGATCCTGTTGACGCTGGGCGCGCGGCACCAGCGGATCGGCGTCGACGCCTACAATCGCGGCACGTTCCTGCGCACGACCAGCTATCGCGAAAAGGCCACCACGCCGGTCGTGGGCCTCGTCGTGCGCCCGGCGGAGCGGTTTTCGATCTATGCCAACCGGATCGAGGGTCTGTCGCAGGGGCCGACGGCACCGCTCAACGCCAACACGCTCAACGCGGGCGAAGTTTTCGCGCCGTTCCGCTCCGTCCAGTACGAAATCGGCGGCAAGGTCGAGTTGCGCGGACTCACCGGCACTCTGGCGGTTTACCAGATCACCCAGCCGAGCGCGTTCAGCGCTCCGACGCCGACGCCGACCAACCCCAATGCACTGACATTCGTCGTCGATGGCGAGCAGCGCAATCGCGGCATCGAGGTGTCGCTGAACGGCGAACCGACCGAATGGCTGCGCTTTATCGGCGGGTTCGCGATCAACGACGCGACGCTGACCCGCACCTTGAACGGCACCAATGACGGCCGCACCGCCATCGGCGTGCCGGAATTCCAGGCCAATTTCGGAGTCGAGGTGGTGCCGCCATTCCTGCGCGGCGCGACGACCACCGCGCGGCTCGTCCATACCTCGCCGCAGTATCTGGATATCGCCAACACGCAACGCGTGCCGGCCTGGACCCGCCTCGACCTTGGCGCGCGATACGTGCTGGTCGCCGACAGTCACCCGATCACGCTCCGACTCAGCGCCGAGAACGTCACGAACAAGGGCTATTGGGCTTCGGCGTTCGGCGGCTACCTGCTTCAGGGGCAGCCGCGCACGGTGCGCTCGTCGGTGACCTTCGAGTTCTGACTGGCTGGAGCGGGTCGATGAGCAATCGCACGATCAAGACCTGGTACTTGGTTCACAAATGGACGAGCCTCGTCTGCACGGTCTTCCTGCTGATGCTGTGCATCACCGGCCTGCCGCTGATCTTCCATGACGAGATCGACGCGCTGGGCGGCGAGAACAGGGCCTTGAGACCGCTTCCTGCGGACACGTCGCTCAAGACCTATGACGAGATCGTCGCAACCGCGGTCGCGATGTTCCCCGGTGAGCGGCCCTTGTTCATGAGCTGGGATGACGACCGTCCGGTTGTAAACGTCACCACGGGCCCCGCGGCGCGGGTCGGCGCCGACCAGATGCACATCACCGCCTTCGATCTGCGCACCGCCGAGCCGGTCGGCGATCTGAACGAGGGCGGGGTGATGCACGTCATCCTCACGCTCCACGTCGATATGTTCGCAGGGTTGCCGGGCAAGCTGTTCCTCGGCTTTATGGGCTTCCTGTTCTTCGTCTCGATCGTTTCGGGCGCGGTGGTCTACGCGCCCTTCATGCGTCGGCTGAAGTTCGGCACGGTCCGGGTCTCGCGCAGCAACCGCCTCAAATGGCTCGACCTCCACAACCTGCTCGGCATCACCACCCTGATGTGGCTGAGCGTGGTGGGTCTGACCGGCGTGATCAACACCTTGTCCGAGCCGCTTGTCGATATCTGGCGCCGCGATCAGCTTTCCGAACTCACCGCCAGCTATCACGGGCTCCCGCCCGTGCCGGTCAA
>JASLBO010000372.1 GCA_030146605.1 Sphingomonas sp.
CGAGGATCTTGCGATATTCCGGATCGTCCTTGAAGGCCTTGTCGGCAGTGGTCATCATCGTCGCGACCTTCTTGCCCGGCGTGTGCGCAGCGGGGGCGAGCGTCTCCTCGGGATCGCCGACCGGATGCCATTGGTTGGCGCCGGCGGGGCTCTTGGTCAGCTCATATTCGTGACCGAGCAGCATGTCGAAATACGACATATCCCATTTGGTCGGCGTCGGGGTCCACGCGCCTTCGATGCCCGAAGTGATCGTGTGATCGCCCATGCCACTCTCGTGCGTCGAGGCCCAGCCGAGGCCCATCTGCGCGAGGTCGGCACCTTCGGGCTCGCGGCCGACATGCTTCTTGGGATCGCCTGCGCCATGCGCCTTGCCGAAGGTGTGGCCGCCGGCGGTGAGCGCGGCGGTTTCCTCGTCGTTCATCGCCATCCGGCTGAACGTCGCGCGCAGGTCGCGCGCCGAGCCCTTGGTGTCGGGCTTGCCGCCCGGCCCTTCGGGGTTCACGTAGATCAGGCCGTGCTGGATCGCGGCGAGCGGCTCCTCGAGCGCCATGCCGGCTTCCTCGTCGATGCGGGTCTGGCCGAGCCATTCCTCTTCGGTGCCCCAGTAGATGTCACGCTGGGGTTCGAAAATGTCTTCGCGGCCGCCGCTGAAGCCGAAGGTGGGGCCGCCCATCGATTCAATCGCGACGTTGCCGGTGAGAATGAACAGGTCCGCCCAGCTGATCGCGGCGCCATATTTCTTCTTGATCGGCCAGAGCAGGCGGCGTGCCTTGTCGAGATTGCCGTTGTCGGGCCATGAATTGAGCGGGGCGAAGCGCTGGCCACCCGACGACGAGCCGCCGCGGCCGTCGCCGGTGCGATAGGTGCCCGCTGCGTGCCACGCCATGCGAATGAAAAAGGGGCCGTAATGCCCGTAATCGGCCGGCCACCAGGGCTGGCTGTCGGTCATCAGCGCAGTCAGGTCCGCCTTGAGCGCCTGATAATCGAGGTTTTCGAATGCCTCACGATAATCGAAGTCGGGACCGTAAGGGTTGGGCGAGACGCCGTTCTGGGTGAGGATTTCGAGGCTGAGCTGTTCGGGCCACCAGTCGCGGCTGGTGCGGCCGAGCAGCCGACGAAGCGCCGCGGGCTGCTTTTGCGGGTCGCTGATCGGGCTGCCTGTGGTTGGTGCGTCCATCGCTCGAATCCTTCCTAGGGTGGATTTGACCGCAGGGTAGGGCGACATGACGAACGACGGAAACGATTAAAACCGCTCACCGCAAGCGCGAAAATAAATGACGCAGTGCAGCGTCAGCGCTTGGTCTTGGCGATCTTCATCACGTAGCTGATCACTTCCGCCACCGCAGCATAATGCTCGACCGGGATCGGATGGTCGATCTCGGCCGAGGCATAGAGTGCGCGGGCGAGGGGGCGATTTTCGACCAGCGGGATGTTGTGCTCGCCGGCGACTTCGCGGATCTTGAGCGCGATCGCGTCGACGCCCTTGGCGACGACCACCGGTGCGTTCATCGCGCCGTGATCATATTGCAGTGCGATGGCGTAATGGGTCGGGTTGGTGATGACGACGCTGGCTTTGGGCACATTGGCCATCATCCGGCCCTTGGCGCGCTGCATCTGGAGCTGGCGGATCTTGCCCTTGATCTTTGGGTCGCCCTCGCTCTGCTTATACTCGTCCTTCACCTCCTGCTTGGTCATCCGCATCTTCTTGAGGAAGGCGAAACGCTGCCAGACGAAGTCGAACATCGCCAGCGCGCCGACCAGCAAGGCGATCGGAAAGAGCATCGCATAGACGATGTCGCTGGTCGCGGCGCCCATCGAGACGAGGTCCGCGCCGACCAGCCGGTCGATCGTCGCTGCGTGCGGCCAGGCGATCCACGCGCCGATGCCGACGACGAGGCAGAGCTTGGCGAGCGTCTTGAAGAACTCGACCAGCGATTGCTTGCTGAAGGTCCGGATGAACCCGGTGACCGGATTGAGCTTGGACCATTTGGGCTTGATCCGGCTGGCGGAGAGCATCGGGCGGCCCTGCAGAAAGCCGCCGAGCAAGGCGAAGCCGAACAGTGCCGCGAGGATCGGGGTGAGCGCGCTGAAGATCGCGCCGAACAAGCCGGTCGCGAAATCCTGCGCGCCGGCGGGTTCCATGCGAAAATCGTCGGCGCTGCCCCACAGACGGATGAACATCGAACCCATGGTCTGCATCGTCCAGGTGCCGAGACCGCCCATTACGACAAGCGCCGCGACGAACATCGCGGCATGCTTCATCTCGGGGGCCATCGGCACTTCGCCGCGTAAGCGGGCGTCCTCGAGCTTCTTGTCCGAGGGATCTTCTGTCTTGTCTTCCTGATCGGTATCGCCCGACATCACCAGCCTCCCTGCATCGCGTCACCCATCGCCGTGGCGAAGACGGTGAGCATGGCGCCCACGGTGGCGGCGAAGATGGCGAGGCCGAGCAGCAGATTGAGCGGCTGGGCGATGAAGAAGACCTGGATCGCCGGTGCGATCCGCGCCGAGAGGCCGAGCGCGACGTTGAACACGATGCCATACACGATCAGCGGGGCCGAGAGGCTGATACCGAGCGTCATCGAGCGGCCGACCGCCGCGATGGCGAGCTGGGCGAAATCGGCCATCGGCGGAATGCCGCCGATCGGGAAGCTCTGATAGCTGTTGATGATCGAGCCGAGCCACAGATGATGGACCTGCATGCCCATGCACACGAGCGCCGCGGCGACTCCGACGAACTTGGAGAGAAGCGGCGCCTGGCTGGCCTGCATCGGATCGAAGATCACTGCGGAGGAAAGACCGATCTGCATGCTGACGATCGAGCCCGCCATCGAGATTGCGAAGAACAGGATCTTGACGATCATTCCCATGGCGAGGCCGGTCATCAATTCGGTAACGATGACGGCGGGCAGGACGGCGCCGCCCTGAAGCGCCGCGCGCGCGGGCTCTCCCAGCGCGCCGTAGAGCGCAGCCGACAGG
>JASLBO010000381.1 GCA_030146605.1 Sphingomonas sp.
TCGCGCCGAAAAGCTCGTCCGCCGCATCCCGCTTCCCGCGAGTCCCGAAGAACTTCTCATGACTGGAGAGCAGCACCTGATCGTGCGCACCCGAAAGGGTGACGTCGCACTGCTGCCGACTGGCCTCCCCGCCCCTTACGGTGAATTCTAGCAATCGCAGAGATCGACGAATGAACGACCAAACCAGGCATACCCTGATCGCCGCCGCCCGTTCGGCGGCGCAGAACGCCTATGCCCCCTATTCGAACTTCGCGGTCGGCGCGGCGGTGCTGCTCAACGACGGCAGCGTGGTCACCGGCGCCAATTTCGAGAATGCCAGCTATGGCCTGTCGCTCTGCGCCGAGACCGTAGCGCTGGCGACGGTCAATGCGCAGGGCCGCTTCCGCGACGTCGTCGCGATCGGCGTGATCGGGGGGCGGATGGGCCATGCCGATATCGCCCCGGTCAGCCCCTGCGGCCGATGCCGTCAGGTGATCAACGAAGCGGCGCAGGTCGGCGGCCGCGATATCCCCGTTCATTGCAGCGGCGCCGCAGGCGATGAGATCGCCACCTACACGCTCTCGGAGCTTCTTCCCCACGCCTTCGGCCCCGCCGATCTTGGGCTCGTCCCGCGCCGGCCCTGAACGCGGCAGTTCCACCCCGATCGCCGGTTGAACAAAGCTCGCACTCAAGCGTCGATCGTCGCCACCATCGAACGCGTGGCACAGGCGGAGGATTTCATGACGGTTCGCAAGTTCGCTATGGCCGATGCATCGCTCGAGCGCTCGCCCGGCCAGGATGGCGCGATATTCGCCGGCAACGTCATCGATCAGCGTCACGGCGCGCCGATCACCATCGGCTTTGGCCGCTATGACCCCGATCAGCGTCTGGAGGAGACGCTCGCGGTCGATGACGTGATGGTGGTGCTGGAAGGCCGATTGTCGGTCTCCACGCAAGCCGGCACGGTCACCGCCGGCCCCGGCGAGATCGTCCACATGCCCAAGGGCGAGGCGGTCACCATCCGCTCGCACGAGCAGGGTGCAGTCACTGCCTATGTCACATATCCGCATTGGCAAGAGGCGCGCGAGTAGCGTGTCCCTTGCTTCGGGTTGCGCCGATCGGATGGCGACCCCGGCATCCCCTCTTGCCACCAGCGCCTCACCTCTGCTCTGGTAGCGCTAACGGAGGAGATGTCATGAAGCTGCTGTCCCGCGGCGCGCTCGCGCTGCCGATCCTGCTCGCCGCGCCCGCATTCGCGCAGGAGGCGCCGCCGCTGCTCCATCCGATGTTCCAGGATCATGGCGTGCTCCAGCGCGACCGGACGATCCCGGTCTGGGGCGACGCACCGCCCGGCGAGCGCATCGAAGTTGCTCTTGGCGAGCGAAAGGTCCGCACCCGCGCCGACAAGGATGGGCGCTGGCGCGTCGACCTTCCGCCGATGCGCGCCGGCGGCCCCTATACGCTCGGCGTCACCACCCGCAGCGGCAAGAGCCAGCGCGCCGCAGACATGCTGGTCGGCGACGTCTGGCTCTGCTCCGGCCAGTCGAACATGGAATATCCGGTCAGCGGCGTGCTCGGCGCCGCCGGCGAGATCGACAAGGCCAACGATCCCGAGATGCGGCTGATGACCGTCGAGAAGAAGACCAGCCTCAACCCCGAGCGGCACTTCCCCGCCCCGGTCCAATGGCAGCCGGTGACCCCGGAGACCGTGCGCGACTTCTCCGCTGCCTGTTATTTCATGGCGCGGGACCTGCGCGCATCGCAGAAAGTGCCGATGGGGCTGATCGATGCCAGCTGGGGCGGCACCGCGATCGACGCGTGGCGCCCCGAGACCGCGCTGGCGAAGGACCCCGCGGCGCGCGACGATCTCGCGCTGCTGCGTACCTATCGAAGCGATCCGGCCACGGCGAGCCGACTGTTCGGCGAGCGCTGGACAGCCTGGTACCGGAGCAAATCGGGCGACGCAGCGGGCGCCGAGCCATGGCGCGCCGACGCCCCCGGCGCGTGGCACGCCCTGCCCTCGTTCGATCCCTGGGAGCGCTGGGGCCTCGCCGAGCTCGCCCAATATAACGGCATGCTCTGGTACCGCACCGAAGTGACGCTCACGCCCGAGCAGGCCGCAAAGGGCGCGACGCTCGCGCTCGGCCCCGCCGACGACATGGACGCCAGCTTCGTCAACGGTGTGCCGGTGGGCGTGACCTATGCCTGGGGCGTCCCCCGCCTCTATGCGCTCGCACCCGGCACGCTCGCGGCAGGCCGCAACGTCATCGCAGTCGGGGTGCTCGACACCTGGGCCGAGGGTGGGCTGCTCGGCAGCGCCGACCAGCGCGCCATCCGCTTCGCCGACGGCACCAGCGTCCCCCTCGCCGGACCGGCAGGCTGGCAATGGCGCCGCGCCCCTGCGGGCGTCGGCGATCCGCCGCACGCGCCATGGGAAGCGATCGCCGGCTATTCGGGCATCTACAATGCGATGATCGCGCCGATCGGGCCCTATGGCCTGCGCGGCGCGGCCTGGTATCAGGGCGAGGCCAATGCCGGTTCGCCCGACGGCTATGCGGAAAAGCTCGCCAGCATGATGGCGGGATGGCGCGGCCAGTTCGGCAAGAGCGACCTGCCCTTCCTGATCGCCCAGCTCTCCGGCTGGGGCCCCCGCGTACCGAGACCGGTCGAAAGCGGCTTCTCCCAGATCCGCGACGAGCAGCGCCGTGCGGTCGCCGCCGACCCGCATGCCGCGCTCACCGTGACGATCGATCTCGGCGACGTGGTCGACATCCACCCCGCCAACAAGCTCGATGTCGGCCACCGTCTCGCTCGCGCCGCGGAGGCGCTGACCTATGGGGGCAAGGCTTCGCCATCGGGGCCCTGGCCGGTCGAGGCGCGCTACGAGGGCGCGGTCGTGCGGGTGCGCTTTACCGGCGCAGACAAGGGGCTGGTGGCATACAGCGCGGCGCAGACGATCGGCTTCGAACTCTGCGGCACGGCCGCCGGCAGTTGCCGCTTCGCCACCGCCACGCTCGCGGGGAACGACGTGCTGATCGCAGCGGGCAGCGGCCCCGCCGATCGCGTGCGCTTCTGCTGGGGCGACAGCCCGGTCTGCAATCTCTACGATGGCACCGGCCTTCCCGCGACGCCGTTCGAGCTGCCGGTCCGTTAGCCCTTGCGGAGCAGTGCGCTTCCCGCGAAACGAGGGATCACCTACTTCCGGAGCCCCGAATGATCCTTTCCGACCGCTGGATTCGCGAACATGCCCTCGCCACCAACATGATCGAGCCGTTCGTCGAGGCCCAGCGCCGCGAGGGCTGCATCAGCTACGGCCTCTCCTCTTACGGCTATGACGCCCGCGTCGCCGACGAGTTCAAGATCTTCACCAATGTCGACAGCGCCGTGGTCGACCCGAAGGATTTCGCCGCGAACAGCTTCGTCGATCGCAAGACCAACGTTTGCATCATCCCGCCCAACAGCTTCGCGCTGGCCCGCACGGTCGAATATTTCCGGATCCCGCGCGACGTGCTGGTGATCTGCCTCGGCAAATCGACCTATGCGCGCTGCGGAATCATCGTCAACGTGACTCCGCTCGAGCCTGAATGGGAGGGCCATGTCACGCTCGAATTCTCGAACACCACGCCTCTCCCGGCCAAGATCTACGCCAATGAGGGCGCGTGCCAGTTCCTCTTCCTCAAGGGGGATCAGCCCTGCGAGACCAGCTATGCCGACCGCGCGGGCAAATATATGGGCCAGCGCGGCGTGACCCTGCCGCGGCTCTGAGGACGAGCCGATGGCGAGCAGCG
>JASLBO010000462.1 GCA_030146605.1 Sphingomonas sp.
GGAGGATCGCGAGCATCGCTGCGCGATCCGCCGAGGTCATCGTTGGCGCATCCTTGAGCGGCATCGTGGAGTTCGTTCCTGCGAAATGTTCGTCGCCCACGCGCGCGACCGCAACGGTGCCGGTCTTGCCGTCGGTAGCAACATAGGGATCCACCCCCTGCTCCT
Organism: Sphingomonas sp.; assembly: GCA_030146605.1. Lineage (GTDB taxonomy): Bacteria > Pseudomonadota > Alphaproteobacteria > Sphingomonadales > Sphingomonadaceae > Sphingomonas. Next base: position 166 of record JASLBO010000462.1, read on the forward strand.
GGCGGTAATCGCGCAGCCGCTGGAACTCGAGCTGGAGTTCTCCGTCGCCGCGGATTGGAAGGATCGGCACCTCTCCACCGGTCATCGGGTCGCGTAGCCGGAACAACGTGCCGAATTCGAGCGGCACGAATGTCGGCAGATCTCTGGCCGGTTCCCTGCTGGTGAACCGAACCTCGGCCAGCCCATTGGTGACTTCCACCACGGTACCTTCGCCATATACCGCATGGATCACCCGGGTGCCCGGCACCAGCTGGTCGGTCGGCCGGATCGGGGGATGCGCAGGATCGAGCAGGTCGAAATGCGGGCCGAAAGGCACGTCCCCCGAAGCATAGCGATCGCCGGGTTCGTAGCCGAGCGTCTCCTGTGTGCCGCGTGCCGTATGCGTCAGATCCTGCCGCACCTTCGATCGCGAGACTCCACCGACGAGCCATGGAAACGTTTCGCCCAGCCGCGCGCGTGCCTGGGGGTCTAGCCCCCGTCTCCGAAACTGTTGTTCGATATGCGATTCGAACTCGACTGCGGTCGCTTTGCGGAAATTGGCGAGCAGCGGGCCAACCAGATGCCCCTCGGTGCGCACCAGATGCAGCACCAAAGGCGATTCGAGCATGAAGCGCTGCAGCCGCGCCTCCGCCGCAGGAGCGAGACCCGGCACCGTCGGCAGACCGATTCCGTGCAGCACGGCCAGATGATCGACCGTCGCCCGGAAAGGCGCGCCGACGAACGCGTTGAGGAACGTAAGCCGGCGAACGAGATTCTCGAGTTGCGTCGAACCACCGCGGACCGCCCGCAGTGCCTCGCGCTCGCGCTGGACGATCAGATGGCGCTCCGCCTGTGTGCGCGCGGACAGATACTCGATGATCAATCCATGCTGCGGCGCCATCGCGTCGAACAGGCCACGCAGCTTTTCCTGCACTTCGCTGCTCGGCGTCATCGCGATGGCGCGCTCGATCGCCTGACGCGCGCGCGCCTGCGGCGTGTCGGCGATGTGCAGCGGGCTCTGGGCAAGCTGTTCAGGCGATCCGGGGATGAGCGGCGGCGGCAACGGCGCGGGCACCGCCACCTCCGCTACTTCGGCGGCATGGACGAGGGTCGCTACTTCTGCGGCCGGGGTTTCGGCAAGCGGCAGAAGCGTGCCCGGCGGCACCTCGTCGGCGGTGCGCACCGCCAACCCGCCTCCCCCCTCCGGCTCTGCAGCGGCGCCCGTCCTGCGGAATCCTAGCTGCGCCTTCATGATGTCCGCGATCCGCTGGCTGCGGATCGCCTGCTGATCGCCCTGTCCGACGCCGGTGGTGAACGGCCCGCCAAGTTCGCCGAGCACCAGATGCGGGGCCGCGAGCTCGGGCTGGCCGGTCTCCGCCGCGAGATGCTGCAGAAAGCCTTCGAAAACCACGCCTCGCTGCGCGGTGGCGTCCATCACGCCGAACGCCTGCTGGCGCCGCGTAAAGTCATAGCCGGGGCCGCCGGGCATCATGCGGGGATCGCCGAACTCGTTGAAATGCGCGACCACATAGCGCTCCCACAGCGCACGATGGGTTCCGCCGGGGGTGACATCTACAGTGGGGCCGAAATCCCGGCCGCGGAGCATGAATGGAAACACCTCGCCGCGCGGCGGGTCCATATGCGCGCGGCTCCGCTTGACTGCATAGTCCTCGGCGGCGGCCACGCGGGTGGTGGTGTAGAAGCCTCGCGCGAAATCGTCGCTCGCGCCGCCCTGGACGTGCGAGAGCTGGACGCCGTGCTCACGGATCAGCGTTCCGCGCGTGACCGCCCCCGAACCCGGAGTGACGCCGGGGGCACCGTGAAGCAGCAGGATCAGCGGCTCGTCGTGCGCCAGCGTGCCCATCGCGATCATATGCTCGCGCGTCGCCGCGATCACGGTATCCGCAAGTAGCTGGCGGATCGGTTCGGAGAAGCCGAGATCGTTCATCAACAGGTGCAATCGCGCCATCGAATCGGGCTCGCCGACCAACCCGAGATCGCGGACCATGCCGCGCGACCGGGTCTCTGCCGCATCGAGCCGTGTACCGGCATGTGCAATCTCGGGATCGGTGGACCCCGCGGCACGCAGGCCCGCCAGATGCATACGCTGCCGATCGTTGAGCGCAAGCTGATCGCCCAGCGCGCGGATGACCGGGCGATCGGCCTCGGTAAGCGCGGTCTCGGCGGAGCCGCGCTCCAGCGCGCGGCGCGGCGCGGCGGGATCGAAAGCGTCGGGATCGGCGGTGCGAACCGCGGTGCCGCCCGCCGACGCGCGTCCCTCGTCGCTCGTCAGCCTGACCATTGCGCGGTGATAGTCGCCGAGCGAGGCGAAATGCTCGGTGACCCGGGCGCCGGTGACCGGATCGGGGAAGTTGACCCAGAGCGGACCCTCGGGATGCCCGGGGCTGACGCCGAAATCGGTAAAATTGGGCGTGCCATTATCGTCGAAATGAATCCGCGACGAACGTGCGCCGAAGCCCATGATCTCGGACTCGACGAGAACTACCTGCATGTCGCCGTTGATCGCGCTGGGCATCCGCCGCGACAGCCGCGTGCCCGACTCGCCCGGACGATTGGGATGAAAATGCTCCTGCAGGATCCATGGCCGCTGGCCGCGGACCAGCCCGCCCTGCCCGACCATCCGCCCCTGTGCGCCGACGCCGGTCATCTCGCCGTCGGGCCGCACCGCGGTGACCGATCTCGGCCCGCCCTGGATCACGACATATTCGTTGGTATCGGGGTTATGGTAGATCGCGG
>JASLBO010000493.1 GCA_030146605.1 Sphingomonas sp.
GAAGGCGAACCGCCGCGACGACTTCCTGGACCCCCGTGAGAATGGCCCATGCGCTCAGCACCGAGAGCGTCGCCAGCGCGTAGCTGATTGTTGCGGCAAAAGGCATCAGCACGAACAAGGCCGCGACCGCGATGCCGATGACGCCGCGCAGGACGAGCGCCCACCAGCGCTCCTCCTTGCGGGTCCCGCCGCGCACGCCGGCGATCGTCGAGAGTAGACCGTCAGCGCCGGCGTAAGCTGCGAACACCATCGTGAACGCGAACAATGCGCTGACCGGAAACAGGAATGCGACCGTTCCCAGGATCAGCGCGAGTGCTCCACGAACGACGAACCAGCCCCAATTCCGGCTGAGCGACGGGAGGCCAGCGCGGGCATCGCCGCCCGCGCTGGGTTGGAAATTTGCCGACATAGTGGTCATTGCTTCATCTCCGTCCTCACTCCTCGCGGCGGCCGATCAGGCTCAGCAGGAGCTGGAACAGGTTGATGAGGTTGAGGTAGAGCGACAGCGCGCCCACCACCGCCAGCTTGTCCGCCCGCTCCGACCCGGCATAAGCCAGATATTCGCTCTTCAGGCGCTGCGTGTCCCATGCGGTCAGCCCTGTGAACACCAGCACGCCAGCAATCGAGAAGACGAGCTGGAGCGTCGAGGAGCCGACGAACAGGTTGACGAGACTGGCAACCACCACGCCGATCAAACCGACCATCAGGAACGTGGTCCAGCGCGACAGGTCGACATTGGTGGTGTAGCCCCACAGGCTCATGCCAGCGAACACCGCCGCGGCGCTGAAGAAGGCCATGGCGGTGCTGGTTCCGGTGAAGACCAGGAAGATGCTCGCCATCGAGACGCCCATCGTCCCTGCGAAAGCGTAGAAGGCAGTCCGCGCCTGCACGGTCGTCATCCGCTCCACACGGAACGAGAGGAGCAGCACGAACGCCAGGGGTGCCAAGATCGCGACCCACTTGAGCGGTGTGCCGAAGATCGGTTGGTAGAGCACCGGCGTACTCGCGATTAGCAGCGCCATGAGCGCCGTGATGCCAAGGCCAAGGGCCATGTTGCGATAGACGCCGAGCATATGCCGGCGGAGACCTTCGTCATAAACCGCTGCGCCCGCTACGCGCGCCGACGAAGGGGACGGAAACGTGATAGGATCAATAGATCTGTTCATGCCTCACTCCATCGATTTGCAGTTCGATGAGGCACTCGGTCGGCTTCGTTCTCGAAGCCTGCGATCCTGCACCGAGCGCGCTCGATACGGTCCGACATCACGGAGGCTGAACAGCCTCCGTCAGAGGGGCCCGGTCCGCAGCCGGAATCTCGAATTGGTTTGCAGGATTTCAAGCCTTCGAAGGCGGTGTTGTGTCATTTTTGCTGGACGCCGACACAGCCGTTCGCGATGCAAAAAATCCTCTTGAAACCGCTTCCTGCCATCCTAATTTTTTGCGCGCCGGACGCTGAACTGGTCCGGCTGGACATCGAGAGCGCTGGCTCTCTCCGGCGCGTCTCATGCCCAAATTGCTCAACATGGAGGATTTGGAAATGAGAACCAACTTCGACTTTGCGCCCTACAGGCGCTCCACTGTAGGCTTCGACCGCCTGTTCGATCTGCTTGAGACCGGCACGCGAGTCGATGGCAGCGATGGCTATCCGCCCTTCGACATCGAACGACAGGGCGAGGATAGCTACCGCATCACCCTGGCGGTCGCCGGCTTCCGTCCCGATGAAATCGAGGTGGTAGCGCAGCAGAACCAGCTCACCGTCACCGGCAAGCGCGCCGAAGACAGGGACGAGGGCCAGTATCTGCATCGCGGCATCGCGGCGCGTCCGTTCGAGCGGCGCTTCCAGCTTGCCGACTTCATCGAGGTCCGCTCGGCCGGGTTCGACAACGGCCTGCTGAGGATCGACCTGCAGCGGGTCGTGCCCGAGGCTATGAAGCCCCGCAAGATCGAGATCGGCGGCGGCGCCCCTGCCAACGACCGCATCGAGGCACCGAAGGACGAGGATCGTCAGGCCGCCTGATCGAGGTGCATCTGCTCGCCGCCCGGCCGGCGGCGAGCCTTCATCCAACTCTCTAGCCAGAAAGGAGATGGCATCATGGCTATTCGTGATCTGATCCCCTGGAGCCGGCAGGAGAACCGACTCCCCGTTCCAGTCCACGCCGAGAGCGACCAGAGCGGTCATCCGCTGATGTCGCTTCACCGCGAGGTGAACCGGCTGTTCGACGACGTCTTCCGCGGCTTCGGCATGCCTTCGGTCGCGGGCTTCGATCGTAACCTTGCCTGGCCCACCCTGGAGCTTGGCGAGACCGAGAAGGAAGTGCGGGTGACCGCCGAGCTCCCCGGCCTCGACGAGAATGACGTCGAGATCACGGTGGAGGAGGGCGTGCTTACGCTGCGCGGCGAGAAGAGGTCCGAAGTCGAAGACAAGGACCGCGGCTACACCGAGCGCAGCTATGGCCGCTTCGAACGCCGGATCGGGCTCCCGCGCGCGATCGAACGGGACAAGGCGAGCGCGACCTTCAAGAAAGGTGTGCTCACCGTCACGCTCCCGAAGTCGGAGGCGGCGAACGAGAACGTTCGCCGTATTCCGGTCAATGCGCAGGCCGCATGACAATCGGCAGGCCCGGGACTTCGGTCCCGGGCCAAGCCCGACGCTGCCGGAACTCTCGCTCAACAATGGGGTGATTACCGCCAATGACAATCATTGGCCCGGGCCCAGCTATGGGAGCGCACTGCCGCATGACGCGTTGGCGATTATTGAACCGGTGCCGCTTGCGGTCCATCAATCCGGCAGGGCTTCAGCAGGCATGTGGCGGGTGCGATTAGCCGAGCGCCGGCGTCCACATCCAGATGCGCTGACCGGTTGGACCGGGAGCGGTGATCCAATCGGGCAGATCGAGCTGCGCTTTCGGGACTTGGAAGCGGCCGAGCGCTATTGCCGACGTCAAGGCATCCGCTTCGAGCGCCGAGGCTCGGCGGAGATGCGACGTCCGGTGATGCCCTGCCTTGAGGGCGAAGCGCCAGCGCGGCTTTGCTGCTGGCCCACCGGCCCCCATCCGTTGTGCTGCGGCAACCCGGAGAGCTGCTGGGCAGCTTAGCCACGCGCATCGCAAGTCCGGTGACGAACAAGACAATCGAGCCGGAAGAGGCCCGGCTCCTCCATGCACATGTGGGTAGAGGGAGATGACACAGAATCTGGTGGATTGGCTCTTGATGGACAGCATCGGCGGTGCGCCGGGTTGGGCGTGGCTGCTATTCTTAGCGATCGTGCTCGGGCTACTCGCGCTCGATCTTGGCATCCTGCATCGCGGCGATCGCGCTATGGGTATGCGCGACAGCCTGCAGGCCAGCCTTCTCTACATTCTCGCCGCTTTACTGTTCGGCGCCTGGATCTGGCACGACTTCGGGTCCGACGCGGGTCTCCGCTTCCTGACGGGCTATGTCCTTGAGAAGAGCCTGTCGCTCGATAACATCTTCGTGATCTCGCTGATCTTCGGCTATCTAGCGATCCGCCGTCGCTTCAGCACCGGGTGCTGTTCTGGGGCATCCTGGGCGTCCTCCTGATGCGCGCGGTACTCATCGGCGCGGGTACCGCGTTGGTGCATGAATTCGCGTGGCTGCTGCCCATTTTCGGCCTGCTGCTGATCGCCGCCGCCATCCGCATGCTGCGAAACGACGAATCCAGTCCGTCCCATAGTCAGGCCCGCTTGCTCACCATCCTGCGCAGGCGCCTACCTGTGACGGAAGCACTACACGGAAGGGCCTTCTTCGTACGCCTGCCAGACCCGGCCAACGCCGGGCGGCTCAAGCTCTACGTCACCCCGCTTCTGCTCGCGCTCGTGCTCATAGAATGTGCCGATGCGCTGTTCGCGGTGGAAAGCGTGCCGGCGATCCTCGCCATCACCCAGGAAACCTATCTGGTCTACACGTCGAACATCTTCGCCGTGCTCGGGTTGCGAGCACTCTATTTTGCCCTCGCTGCGATGATCACACGGCTTGCCTATCTCAAACACACGCTCGCACTGATCCTCATCTTTATCGGCGGCAAGATCCTGTTCCAGCATTTCGGGGGCCATGTTCCACCGCTTGTCTCGCTATGCATAACCCTGTCGTTTCTCGCCGGAGGTATTCTGCTATCGTTGCGAACCGGCCGCCGACCCGGCGGGATGCTGACGCAAAAGGAGGCGTGACTCATCGTAAGCGCTGCTCGCGGACCGCACATGGTGCCCCATCGCCTGCAACTCACGCGCCCAGTGATGCGCGCCACCGCACGCCTCCAGCGCCACCGTGCACCGCGGCTGTCCTGCGAAGAAGTCGAGCAGCTTGCCGCGGGTCAGCTTGCGGCTGAACAACGTCTCGCCGCGCTCGCCCGCGCCATGCGCATGAAAAACACTCTTGGCGATATCCAGACCGATTGTGGTAACTTCCGACACGGACGCCTCCCTCAAGTGGTGATCAACACCTCCACTTTGGCACATCGATGCCGTCGGGGGGCGTCCACCCCATCAGCTTTCTTGTTTGCGCGTTTAAAACTCATCAAACAACCTCAACGGCCGCTTTGACTATTAGCTGCCTGACGATTCCTGACGTCGGGGCTCGCGGATCCAGGAAGGCGGAGCTGGCAATCCGGCGCTTCCACCGGTGCGTGTTGTCGACTAGGTGCCGCTGCGCGCCATTCGGCTTGACTTTAGCGCCGGCGTGTTAGCGCGATATTACACGCGTGGGCTCCTCGATCGACGGACCATGAATGTTGAAAAGAATAGCTGTAGCGCTTGGCATGGTTGCGGTTATGGGCGGGTTCGTCGATGTTGCAAACGCCCGCACACCCTCGGCCTCCGAGGCTGAAAACAAGAAAAGCACAATCGACGGTTTGATCCAAAGCGAGATGCTCGCCCGCGGCATACCCGGGCTCCAGCTGACGATCGTCCAGCGTGGCAAGATCGTGTTAACTGGCGCCTATGGCAAGGCGAACATCGAGACCGCGGACCCCGTTACGGAGCAAACCGTGTTCCCGATCAACTCGATCAGCAAGGCATTTGCCGGCGTCGCAGCAATGCAGCTCGTCGCGGCCGGCAAGCTTGATCTGGATGCGCCGCTGGCAACCTACCTCGACGCGCTACCGGCGTCGTGGAGAGGCATTACCGTCAGGCAGATACTCACCCACGTGTCCGGTCTGCCCGAGATCGTAGACGACAATCTTCGGCTGATCGACGGCGCACCCGATGCCGCCTGGGCAAAGGTGCAGGAACTTCCCGTTCGGTTCCCGGCCGGATCACGATTTGACTATACCCAGACCAATTATGTCGCGTTGGGAAGAATCATCGAAAAGGTCACGGGTAAGCCCTTCTCTGATTTCGTACGCGACCGGCAGCTCGACATCGTCGGCATGCGGAGCACTGATTTCGCCGGCTCCGCCGCAGCGGGACCTCGCGTTGCGTCTCTCTACACCCATCTGACGCTACTGACGAAAGGAACGGAGACCGTTGGCGTCGAACGCAGCAAGACCCCGTTTGCGCGTCACGAGCCGTGGACAGAATCGTTGCTGCCGGCCGGTGGTATCCGAGCCACGGCTACAGATTTGGCCAACTGGACAATCGCCCTGCAGAAGCTGAAGTTGATGGACAAGCACCACCTCAGACAGCTCTGGACGCCGCAGCCGCTCAACGATGGAACTTATCGCGGCTTTGACGCCACCATAAATGGTTATGCGCTGGGTTGGCCCATAATTCGGCGGCCGGCGCATCCTGCCGTCACCCCCACCGGGGGAGCGCGCGCCGCGATCTTCATCTATCCCGAGGACGACCTTACGGTGATCGTTCTCACCAACTTGATGGGTGCGTCGCCTCAGAAGTTCATCGATAAGATCGCTGCAACCTACATACCCGGGCTTATCGTCGAAAATTGATAGCAGCGTCGCGTTCGAGCTGATCTGAGGCTGTTCACGCCCAAAATACTGAGCCAGCGGGCGACGTTCTATGTGTCGTCCCTAGCAGCTTCGACTGCGCAATAACGACGATTTCAGAAGCCAGGAATTGAAAGCGCCGACGATCGTCGTCCGGGGGGAACAAGAACTTGCTCGCCGAAGGCGCGCATCCCTCCGTGACCTCTCGATTCGGAGTTCAGCCTGAACTGACGTCCGCTCTAGGGCATCGCCTGCAACTCGGTCGAGGACCGGAATTGGGCGCGTAGCTGCCTATCTATGCTGCGCGTCCACTTCGGGCCGATACTCGATTGGCGGCTTATGGGATAAGTCGCGAGAACGGCCCTTCGTTCAGTTAGGTTCTGGAGAAGAGAAGACCCATACTCGCAGGTTCAAGCAGGGCTCAGCCCTCCTCAGAAGTGGACGCGCGTTCATCGTGCCTACGCCCGGTTTTGACGCGGGCGGCAAAGCCCCCGACTTGCTGGGCTAATCACTAAGGCGCTCGCTCTCGGCTGTTGCGAGCCATGCCGCCGCGCGCAACATTGCATCGAAGTGGTGTCGGAATTGCTGCTGCCTGCCAACAACTGTTGCAATAAGGCCGGCGGCATGCTGACGGACCGGCCGCCGACCGTCCTGCAGGCGGTCAACACACGGCTGCTCACGCTCGCGCCCGAGCGCCACTATGGCTGCGGGGACTATACCGCGTCGCCGCACAAAGGCTGCGGATTGCTGCTCGCACACACCGCGGGCGGACTTCGCCCCAGCGCCGCCAGGAATGCGCGAATGGCGCCGTCGCGAGCGCGATCGCCGACGCGTGGAGCGACGGCCGGACGCGCCGGCAGGCAGGCGGACCAAGCTGCCCTGAGTTCGTTCTACTGCTGCCGCACCGTAATAGGTCTTCCTTCATAAACGAAGGCTTGGGATCCGGTGTCGAAGTTGAGCGCGCTCGCCTTGCCGGGACTATAAAAGCGGACGGAGATGCCGCGGCGCGGCGGCATCTTATCATAGCTTCCCGTACGCGCGCCTATCGTAAGCGTGCCGGCCGCCTCGCTCCACTGCACCGGGATACGCGCGAACCGCCCCTTCGCATAATCACGGCTGGTGCCGTCATCTTCATAGATCGAGAAATGCCCGTCGGCGCCGGTATATACATGAAGCACCAGCGAACCGCCTTGTGCCTGTGCGGTGTGTTGGATTTCCAGCCCGGTCGGTACAATGGCCCCGGCGCGGACGAAAACCGGCATGCGCTCACGCGGTGCCTCGGCGGTGACACTCTGCCCGCCCTTGTGGAAGCGCCCGCTCTCCAGCGCGTACCATCCGGTGCCGGCCGGGAGATAGACGCTGCGCGAACGCGCCTGGAACTGCGTCACGGGCGCGACCAGCAGCGACGGGCCAAACATGTATTGGTCATCGACGTTCCAGGCCCTGCGGTCCTGCGGGAAGTCCATGACCAGCCCGCGCATGATCGTGCCATCCTTGAAGTGCGTGTCGGCACCCACTGTGTAGATGTACGGCAGCAGGCGGTAGCGCAGTTTGTTGTACCAGAGCATCGAATCGTACATCGCCTGATCACCCTTGGCGATCTCATAGATCTCGCGGAATGGCGTCTCCCCATGGCTGCGGAACAGCGGCGAGAATGCGCCGAACTGGAACCAACGCAGGTTGAGCTCGCGCCATTCCGGCACCGCTTCCGGCAGCTGCCTGGTATAGCGGTCCTCGACCGAGAAGCCGCCAATGTCGTGAGTCCAGTTGGGGATGCCCGACATCGACAAGTTCACGCCGGCCGAAATCTGGTCGCGGAAATCCTCCCAGCGCGCCGCCACATCGCCCGACCACAAGGCCGAGGACGCGCGCTGGGTGCCGGCAAAGCCCGAGCGCGTCAGGATGAACGGGCGCTTGTCCGGCTCTGCCTTGCGCAGACCCTCAGCGAAACCGTCGGCATGGACGAGCGGGAAGGAATTGAAGAATTCGGCACCCGGCCCGAGCGCCGTCGGACCCATGCGTTCCTTGCGTTGATCGATAGACAAGTTCGAGTGGATGTCAGGTTCGGTCGCGTCCATCCACCAGGCATCGAAGCCCTTGTCGACGAGCTTCTCGCGCACCTGTCGGAAGTAGATTTGCCGTGCCTCGGGGGCATAGGGGTCATAGTCTGTATTCTGGTAGCCGGGTCCAACCCAGTCCTTCTCCTGCGCGTCGAGATTGCCGCGGTAGAGATATCCCTTGGCCGCCAGCTCCTTGGCGTTATCGGTGTTCGGATAGAATTTCGGCCACACCGAGATCATGATCCGTGCGTTCATCTTGTGAACGTCATCAACCATCTTTTCGGGGTCCGGAAACCGCTTCTTGTCGAAGTTGTGGCTGCCCCACTGATCCTCGGGCCAGTAGAACCAGTCCTGAACGATGTTGTCGAGCGGGATCTGGCGGTTGCGATATTCGCGCACCACGCCGACCAACTGGTCCTGGGTCTCGTAGCGTTGGCGGCTCTGCCAGAAGCCATAGGCCCATTTCGGCATCATGGACGCCTTCCCGGTGAGATCGCGGTACCCGGCGATCACATCGTCCATGTTGCGACCGCCGACGAAATAGTAATCGATCGAATGCCCGACCTCGGACGACATCCATAGCGAGTTGCGGTCCTGCCTGGCCAGTGGAGCGCTGTGGAATAGCGACAGATAGCCCGCGTTCGGCTCCCATTCGATACGGACGTTGACGGGCTTGCCCTTGGTCATCGGCAAATCAATATTCTCGAACCAGGGGTTCCAGTTCACGCGCCAGCCGTCATACACCAGCTTGTTGTCCGCAAAGACCTTGACGTAACTCGACGAATAGAGCCGAAATTTGTGCGTGCCGGTGGCATCGGGGTGGACTATTCCCGTCCACACCACATTCTGTTTGCCAATTACGACACCGGCGGTGTTCTGGCCGCTCTGTGCAGATGCGACGGTCTTGGCCTTCGCCTCCGCGGGCCAATTTTTCTGGTCCTTGATGAACTGGTAGTCGATGAACGACTCCTGGCGCGTCACCGCGGGTTTCCCGTCCAGGAAATATTCCGCCTTCCAGCCCGGCTTGCCGCCGCTGGTAACCTTCAGCCCCTGGCCGACGTGATCATAGGGCTTGGGATTGCCGAAGCGGGTGATCGAGTTGTTGTCCCACAGCAGTCCGTAATTGCGAGTCGACACCAGGAACGGAACTGCGATGTCCATGTTGTGCTGGGCCAGTTCGACGTCCTCGCCGTTATAGTTCATCTGGCGGAACTGGTGCTGGCCCAGGCCGTAAAAGCCCTCGTCGGAGCTGCGGTTGAACTGCTGCTCTATCGCCTGGAACGGCTTGTTCTCCACAGTGACCGGCGTGAAACCCCGCCGGGCGGTCTCGTCGAGCACGATCTTGCCCGTTGCGTCGCGGAACTGGACATGGCCGTCGCGCAGCCGAATCTCGGCGGAGGCGCGGGCAGCCTTCACGGTCACCAGCCCGCTCGCCTCGGTGACGGTATAGTCGCCATGCGGCTTTGCCAGGACCATCAGGCTGGTTGGGAGGTTCAAGTCCTCGGCGGGCGTCGCCGTCACGCGGAAGCTGTCCTCACCGTAGACGAGCACGCGGACGCGCTTGGCCGCGCCTTCGGCAGGCGTGACGAGCACGCCATTGGGTATCCGCTCGACGCTCTGCGCGGTGGCGAGGCCGGGGGTCAGGGCAAAAGCTGCGGCAGCGCCGACAAACCAGTGCTTCACGTCGTTGGACTCCTTCGTTGTTCGGTTTCGCCGGGGCGTAACGGCCTCAGCGATAGGTCCCCATCGTCACCTTCAGCAGCACAGGCTTGTCGGTGAAGTTGAACCCGTAATCGATTTGGTCGCCGTTCCAGCGGCGCGACATGCGCCAATTGCCGTCGACGAACGTTCCTTCCTCGGCGCTGACGATCTGGGTCGCCGCGCCTTTCCCCTCGGTCAGGCCCAGCCGAATGCGGACATGCCGGCCGGTAAGCAGGAAGGTATCGGGACCAAGCTGCGCCACCAGCCCGCCGCCCTCCGGCTTGTCGGCGACGGGGTGCGGATCCTGCTTCAACCATGTCCAGTCGGCCTCTCCCATCTGCCAGCGGCCATATTGCATGGTGATGCGCCAGCGGCCGAGCACGTGCGACTGGTCCTTGCCGTCGCTCCCCTTTGCCGCGCCCCACGTCGGGTGCTCGAAGGCGATCCGGGCCCAATCGCGCGCAATCGGATGAAACAGGGCATAAGGGTCGGCAAAGGCGGCGACGGTCGCCTCATCGAAGCTCTTGGCGCCGAGCGGATAGTTGAAGAAGCCGGTCTCATCCATGCCGAACGGCGCGAAACCGATCGCGCCGCGCCCGAGTGCCGGCCACAGGAAGCGGCCATACTCGGCAGCGTTGCCGATCTCTGGCACCATCAATGCGTTGTCGGGCCTGGCATATTGGTCGAGAAAGCCGGTAACCTGCTCGGGATTGCGATTGTAGATGTCGGGTGCGATCAGATCGAGCGCAGGCGCCGCGGCCTTCCAGATCGGCATCACGTCCCAATTTGGACCGCCTGAAGGGCCCGCCCCCTTCGCTGGATCGAAAGCGTCGCCAAGTGCTGCGTTCGCATACATGGGCAGCGGCTTCACGACCTTGCCCGCAGCGGCGATCTCGCCGATATATTTGGCAAAGTACCAGCTGTTGAAATACCGGTCCGCGTTGGCGCCGAAGACTTGGCTCCAGCTCCCCGCCTGCTTGTTCGTCGCCTTCAGGAGCGGAGCGGGAACGGGCCCGGCGAACAGCTTCTGCGCCGCGGGGGCATGATCGCGGTCCAGCGCATAACTGCCGCTTTCATTCTGCGGCTGCACCATGATTACGGTGTTCTGCGCATCTATCCGCTTCAGATGCGTCATAAGGGCGACGAATGCGCGCTTGTCCGCCTCCAGCGTGGCGCCACCATGCGGACTGAGCACATAATGCGCGCTGCCGTCCGGCTTCTGCATGCGGGCGAAGCGGCGCGTGTCGGACTTTACCCAGCCCGGCACATAAGTGCTGCCGGTGTTTTTCCAGCTGGCGAACCACAACAGCACCAGCCGCATGTCGTTCGCGCGCGCCTGCTCCACCAGCGTGTCAACGAAGGAGAAGTCGAACCGTCCCTCGATGGGCTCGACCTGCTCCCAGGCGACGGGGATTTCCAGAGTGTTGGCATGGATCCGCTTCAGGAACGGCCAAACCTTGGGCAGCGCGTCGGGATAATTGCTGGAATTGTTCGCCTGTGCGCCGAGCATCAGGAACGGCACACCATCGACTATTAGCGCATGCTTGCCGTCGCGCGTGGCAATGCGCGGCACATCCTGTCCGGCCGCCGCAATGGGTGAAACGGCGGCAGCAAGCGGAAGAAGAGCCGAAACCATACGGAGAAAGTAGGTCATCGCTGGCGCTCGGCCCTTCCTGTTCAGTTGCGGATCCGCAAGGTCAAGCCGATCCGGCGATCCTCGAGGCGGATGAACCGGGGGTTGGACGCGACGTTCTGGTAGCTCTCCTGCCGCTGGCGCAGCACGTTCACCGCATCGATCGTCAGCGATGCTTTTTCCGAGAAATCGTACGAGATTGACGCGTCGAGCTGACCATAGGCCTTGCGGTAGATCGGCACGCCGCCGGTACCGTTGCCCGCCACCGTCTCGAGATAGTCATCACGCCAGTTATACGCGGCGCGCGCAGTGAAGCCGTATTTCTCGTACATGCCCACCAGATTGTAGCTCCACTTTGACAGCCCCTGGAGCGGCGTCGAGACATTCTCGCCGTCCTGAAGCGTCCCGCCGCTGCCCGGCGCGTCGGAATCGGCATAGGTCAGGTTCGCCTGGACGCCGAAGCCGGACAAGGCGCCGGGCAGGAAGTCGAAGAAAGTGTTGCCACCGATTTCGAAGCCCTTGACCGATCCGTTCGTGCCGTTGAGCCGGCCGGTATACTGGAAGGTCTGCGTGCCCCCGGTCGGTACGGGATATTGCACGTCGAACACCGAGTCGTAGATGAAATTGGTCAGATCCTTGTAGAAGACGGTGCCGTACAGCAGCGTCCCCGCCTTCGGATACCATTCCAGCGCCGCGTCGACTTGCTTGCTTTCCTCGGGCTTGAGCAGCGGATTGCCGCCCGAGCCAGTGCGGGTGGTCGGTAGATATCCCGTGACGGCGCCCGACGAGTCCGTCACCTGATTGTAGTTGAGCGATAACGTACGGATCGCGCGCAGATCGCTGAACCCCGGACGTGCCATGGCTTTGCCCGCCGCGAAGCGGGCCTGCAGCCTGTCGGTAATGTGCGCGCGCAGGTTCAGTGTCGGCAGCACCTTGGTATAGTCCTGTCCGGCGTTGAACGGCTGGTCCACCGTGATCTGCGCCGTGGTCGGCAGCAGGTTGGGGCGATAGGTCAGCCGCGCGCTGCCGATCGCCTCGTTCTTGGTCTTGACGACGCGCACACCGATATTGCCGTCGATCGGCCCGCCCTCGAACCGGACCAGCGCATAGCCGGCATAGGTCTTTTCTTTCTGCGTGTTCACGTCCTGCGAGGAATAATCGGTCAGCCCGCGGCCAACCACGCCCTGGAACAGCCCCCCGACCGTCGACTCGTTGAGCGCCGATATGCCGACGAACGGAACATTTCCGACGCTGGTGCTGTCGCCGTGAAAGAAATCGCCGGCGAATGGATTGTTCAATCCGTTGAACCGCGGATCGGTCAGGGACGCGGTGCCCGCGGCACCCGACCAGTTATAGGGGGTGCTGCGGTTGATCGCGGTTCGGTCGGTGAAGCGTCCGCCCACCGAAGCGCTTTTCAGGAAACCTTCGTCGAAGTCCCAGGTCAGGTCGGCGCGTGCGGTCTTCTGCTCAGCGTCGCTGTCCTCCTTATGGTCCATCAGCGCAGTCACGCGATAGGTGCTCAATTCTCCGAGCCCGGGCGAACCTGGAAGACCGCCGAAGCTGATCTGCGGCAAGTCGCCACTCAGATCAATCGCATAGGATGCCAGGTCGCGCTGCGCGAATGCCGTGTAGCTTCGATTCTCGAACTCCGCCTTCACATGTTGAACATCGACGTTCAACCGGAGCCGATCGGCAATCTTCCACTTCATACCGCCTGAAAAGTCGGTGGTGGTGCTCTGATTGTACGAGAGCTGACTGTTGCTGGCGACGTTGAGCTGGTTGCGGTTGTCGTAGGTCGGCGGCAGCGACCAATCGGGCGTGAAGCCGGAGAAGCCGCCCGACTGGAACACGCCGTTATCATCGAACTGGAAGCCGGGTAGCGGAGTCAGGCCGGCAAGGCCGACCGTGTCGGTGCCGCGCGTAACGAACGACGTGTAGTTCGGGGTCTCGATATCGTATTCGGAGCGCAGCCCGGTCGCGTAGAATTCGAGGTCGTCGCTCGGTGCCCATTGTAGCGCACCGTAATAGCCCTTGCGCTCGCGCTCGCCATAGGTGACGCCGATGCCCGCACCCACCGGCACCGAACGGCTGGTGCCATCGATCGCCGTTGTGCTGCGGTACGGCTCGATCACCAGCTCGTCGGTCCGGAACGCACCCCCGAAATAGGAGGCGTCGAACAGGATTCCCACGTCGCCGATGCCGGTTTCCCAGCGCTTGCTGACCAGCGCCGAGGCATTGAACTTGGTGTCGCCCGCAAGGTCGTAATTGTTGGCCCCCACCGTAGCGGCGACGACCCAATCGTCGTTGCGTTCGTCGAAGGGCATGCGCGTGCGCAGGTTGACCGTCCCGCCGATGCCGCCCTCGATCAGCTCGGCCGAGGGGTTCTTGTAGACGTCGACGCCGGCGAGCAGCTCCGAGGGCACGTCCTCGAAGCTGAGCGAGCGCCCACCACTGCCGCTGAAGGCGTCGCGGCCGTTGATCTCGGTGCGCACCTGGGTCAGGCCGCGGATAGCGATGCCCGACCCTTCGCCGCGGTTTCGGGTGATCTGGATGCCAGAGATTCGCTGCAGCGTCTCGGCGACGTTCTTGTCGGGCAGCTTGCCGATGTCGATCGCTGTGATCGAATCAACGAACTGGCCGGAATTCCGCTTGATGGCCTGGGCAGATTCCAGCGAGGCGCGGAGACCGGTGACGACGATCGCGTCTTCTTGCCCGGTTTCTTGCGCGGCGGCAGCGTCGGGCCCCGCCTGTCCCGCGTTGGTCGCGTCCTGCGCCAATGCTGCCGGCGACATGCCAAGCCCAAGCACCGACGCGCCAAGCATCAGCGCGCGGCGAAACGCCCCGTTCATCACATCATTACCCGTAGCGGCAACCGAGCCAGTCATGAGCTACCCTCCCAAGGCTCCATCCGCGTCGCTTCGTGAGCAACGGGTTCTGGAGACAGATTGAAGAGAAACGAGCGGCCTTGCCGCTTTGGCCGCAAATATCTGCTCGCCCCTCCTGCCCCGCCCTCTCTCAGCGTGACGCGCGCGTGGCGTCTCACGGAGAACTGGAGCAAGTGAGCGCTAACACGGAGGCAAAATGGCGTCTACAAAAAAGCTATACAAATATGAAAATTGACGGCAGCCCTCTCGAGCGGCACAGATCCGCACGGGAGAGGTTCATGAGCTTCGCGCCGATCACCAAGCTGCTCATCGTGGGCGGCGGGACCGCCGGCTGGATCGCAGCTGCGAGTTTCGCCCGATTGCTGCAGGACCGCGCGTGCGAGATCCACCTGGTGGAGTCGGACGAGATCGGCATCGTCGGCGTCGGCGAGGCCACGATCCCACCGATCATGGACCTTAACCGTGCGCTGGGGTTGGACGAGGATACGTTCATCCGCAGCACCCAGGCCACGTTCAAGCTGGGCATCGAGTTCGTCGACTGGAAGCGGCCAGGGGAACGCTACTTTCATCCCTTCGGCGTCTATGGCGCGGACGTCGGCTATGTCGATTTCGTGCATTATTGGCGGCGGCTGCGCCGCGAAGCCGGCGACGAAGCGGGAACGCTGGAGCAGTATAGCCTGCCCTCGGTCGCAGCACGCGCGCGCAAGTTCATGCGGCCCGACCCAGATCCGCGCAACGTTTTGTCGAAGGTCGCCTACGCCTTCCACTTCGACGCCGGCCTGTACGCCAGGTTCCTTCGCAACTATGCCGAACGTCTCGGCGTCATTCGACACGAGGGCAGGATCGTCGACGGCATGCTCGACCAGCGCGGCTTCGTCGAAGCGGTCCTTCTCGATGACGGCCGCACGCTCGATGCCGAGTTCTTCATCGATTGTTCCGGCTTTCGCGGGATCCTCATCGAGCAATTGCTGGGAACCGGCTATGAGGATTGGAGCCACTGGCTCCCGTGCGACCGGGCTGTGGCAGTTCCTTCCGAGAATGTCGGCCAGCCAGATCCGTTCACGCGCTCGACCGCCCGTCACGCGGGTTGGCAATGGCGCATCCCGCTGCAGCATCGC
>JASLBO010000507.1 GCA_030146605.1 Sphingomonas sp.
GCCCGCACGAAGTGACGCTGGCGAGCGGCAGGAAGATCACTGCCAAATACATCCTGGTCGCCACCGGCCGCGAGCCCAATTACCCCGGCCTTGGCCTCGAGGAAATCGGAGTCGAGCTCGACTCGAAGGGCGCGGTGAAGGTCGATGCGCAGAACCGCTCGACCGTCGGCAGCATCTACGCGGTCGGCGACGTCACCAACCGCATCCAGCTCACGCCGATCGCGATTCGCGAGGGGCAGGCATTCGCCGACACGATCTTCGGCGGCAAGCCCCGGACGGTCGACTATGGCTGCGTGCCCAGCGCGGTGTTCAGCCACCCGCCGATCGCCAGCGTCGGCATGACCGAAGGCGAGGCACGCAACAAGCTGGGCTCGGTCAAGGTCTATGCCTCCGATTTCCGCGCGATGAAGAACGTGCTGGCCAACCGCAACGAGCGCGCGCTCTACAAGATGGTATGCGACGGGATGACCGGCCGGGTGGTCGGCATCCACATGATCGGCCCCGACGCCCCCGAGATCCTCCAGGCCGCCGCGGTGGCGGTGAAGGCCGGGCTCACCAAGGACGCGTTCGACGACACCGTCGCGCTCCATCCGAGCATGGCCGAAGAGCTGGTCCTGCTGAAATAGCGCACCGTCCCGCCGCGAGCGGGAACGTGTCAGGACTGAGACGGCCTAGCCCCCGACGGTTTGCTCGATCACGCCGAAGATCGCATGGTGCCTGTCGTCCTCGGCCCAGATGCGAACGGTGTCGCCGGCCTTGAGGAACGGCGTCTCGGGCTTGCCGTTCCGGATCGTCTCGATCGTGCGCACCTCGGCGATGCAGGAATAGCCGACGCCGCCTTCGGCAATCGGCTTGCCCGGGCCGCCATCGGCGTCGCGGTTCGAGACCGTGCCCGAACCGATGATCGTCCCCGCCCCCAGCGCCCGCGTCTTTGCGGCGTGCGCGATCAGCGTGCCGAAATCGAAGGTCATGTCTTCGCCCGCCTCGGCGCGGCCGAAGGGCTGGCCGTTGAGATCGACCATCAGCTTGCGGTGAAGCTTGCCGTCCTTCCACCAGTCGCCGAGCGCCTCGGGCGTGACGAATACCGGCGAGAATGCGCTCGCCGGCTTGGACTGGAAGAAGCCGAAGCCCTTGGCGAGCTCGCCCGGAATCAGATTGCGCAAGCTGACGTCGTTGGTGAGCCCGACCAGCCGGACCGCAGCGAGCGCCTCGTCACGGCTCGCCCCGAGCGGCACGTCGCCGGTCACCACCACCACTTCGGCTTCGAGATCGCAGCCCCACGCCTCATCGGCGAGCGGGATCGGATCGCGCGGACCGAGGAAGCCGTCGCTGCCCCCCTGATACATCAGCGGCTCCTGCCAGAAGCTCTCGGGCATCTCGGCGCCGCGCGCCTGCCGGACCAATGCGACATGGTTCACATAGGCCGAGCCATCGGCCCATTGATAGGCGCGGGGCAGCGGCGACGCCGCCTGCCGCTCGTGGAAGCGCAGCATCGGGATCGTCTCGTGCCCGAGATCGGTCGCCAGATTGCGCAGATCGCCCTCGACTTGCTCCCAATTGTCCAGCGCGGCCTGCAACGTCGGCGCGATGCTGGTCGCGTCGGCGCACCATGCCAGATCGTTCGACACCACGACGAGCTTGCCATCACGACCGTGCTTCAAGCTGGCCAACTTCATGCAATTCTCTCCTGTTTTGGCCAGCATAGAGCCCCGCACGGCCAAGTCGAGCGGTTGACTCCAAGCAGCGGCATCTTCATCGCTCGACGATGTTCTCGTCGCTTCGCTTTCTGGATCATAGCGGCGAGATGGCCCAGCGGATCCGAGCCTATGACTGGGCCGCCACGCCGATCGGCGCAATCGAGACCTGGCCTCAATCGCTGCGTTTCGCGATCAACATCGCCTTGGGATCGAGCTTCCCGACTGCGATCTATTGGGGCCCCGAGCTTCGCCTCCTCTACAACGACGCCTGGATGCCGATTCCCGCCGATCGTCATCCTTGGGCGCTTGGCCGTGCCGGCGCCGAAGTCTGGGCCGACATCTGGCATCTCGTCGGCCCCGAAATGGAGCGCGTGTTCGCCACCGGCGAAGGCTTCTCCACCTATGACCAGATGCTGCCGATGGAGCGGGGCGGCCGGCCGCAGGAAACCTGGTGGAATTACAGCTTCACCCCGATTCGCGACGAGCATGGCGCGGTGGTCGGAATTCTCAATCAGGGCAGCGAGACCACGCGGACCGTGCTCGCCGAACGCGCGCGCCTCGCCGAGGTCGAGCGACTGCGCGAATTGTTCGAGCAGGCGCCCGGCGCGGTGGCGTTGCTGCACGGCGCCGATTATGTGTTCGAGATCGCCAATCCGGCTTATCTCGACCTGATCGGCGGCCGCGAAGTGCTCGGCCAGCAAGTCCGCGATGCGCTTCCCGAGGTCATCGACCAGGGCTTCATCGAACTGCTCGACCGAGTCTTCCAGAGCGGCACGACCTATCGTGCCGATTCGGTGCCCATCCGGCTCCGGCGGACAGCGGGCGGCGAGGCCGAAACGCGGCTGATCGACTTCGTCTATCAGCCGATCAAGGACAGCAACGGCGAGACCACCGACATTTTCGTCCTCGCCAATGACGTCACCGAGCGTGCCACCGCCGAGGCGGCGCTGCGCGCCAGCGAAGAGAGACTTCAGCTCGCGCTCGATTCGTCGGTGGGTGTCGGCACCTGGTTCTGGGACGTTCCCGAAGACCGGGTCACCGCCGATCTGCGCTTCCTCCGGCTATACGGCGTCGACGAGACGCTCGACGGCGTCGGCACCCCGATCGAGGCGTTCTTCGTCAATGTGCATCCCGACGATCGCCCGCCTCTCCAGGCGGCGATTGCGCGCGCATTGGCGACCGGCGAATATTTTGCCGAGGAATATCGGCTGGT
Source organism: Sphingomonas sp. (assembly GCA_030146605.1). Lineage (GTDB taxonomy): Bacteria > Pseudomonadota > Alphaproteobacteria > Sphingomonadales > Sphingomonadaceae > Sphingomonas. Next base: position 2,911 of record JASLBO010000507.1, read on the forward strand.
CCAGCCCGACGGCACCATACGATGGGTGGCAGCGCAAGGACGGCCCTTTGTCGACGCCGAAGGCCGGCCGCTCCGTTTCCCCGGCGTCAGCTTCGACATCACCGAGCGCAAGCTCGCCGAGCAGGCCGCGCGCGCCGCGGCCGAGGAACTTCGCGAGGCCAACGAGGCGCAATCCTTCGTCTATGCGCTCGCCGAGAAACAGCGGATGCTCGACACGCCCGACGGGGTGATGGCGGTGACCGCCGACGCGCTGGTCGATCAGCTCGGCGTGAGCCGCGTCGGCTTCTATCGGATCGTCGGCGGCGATACGATCCTCTTCGGCCCCTCGGCCACCCGCGGCGACTTGCCGTTGCTGCACGGAACGATCCCGCTCGAGAGGATCGGCACCAACGCGATCCAGGCATATCGGGCTGGCCGAACGCTGATCTCGCACGACACTGGCCGGGATCCCAAGCTCGACGACAGCGACATTTCGAAGCGTGCGGCAGCGGTGATCGGCGTGCCGTTGCTGCGCGGCGGCGAGTGGGTCTCGACGCTGTTCATCAACGAGGCGACCCCACGGCAATGGGGCCCCGACGAGATCGCGTTCATCGAGGCGATCGCCGAAATGTCGTGGGACGCCGTCGAGCGCGCCGGGGCGCTGACGGCGCTGCGCGAGAGCGAAGAGAAGTTCCGCGCGATCGCCAATTCGATCGATCCGATGGTCTGGTCAACCTTGCCCGACGGCTATCACGATTATTACAATGATCGCTGGTACGAATTCACCGGCGTGCCTTACGGCTCGACCGACGGCCGGGGCTGGGCGGACGTATTCCACGCGGAGGATCAGGAGCGGACCTGGACCCTTTGGCAGCACTGCCTTGCCACCGGCGACCCTTACCATATCGAATATCGCCTGCGGCATCATTCGGGCGCCTATCGCTGGGTGCTGGGTCGCGCGCAGCCGGTGCGCGACGATATGGGGCGGATCATCCGCTGGTTCGGCACCTGCACCGACATCCAGGAGATCGTCGACGCGCGCGAAGTGCTCGCGCGCTCGCGCGAGGAGCTCGAGGCGGCGGTGGAGCAGCGCACCGAGCAGCTGATGCAGGCCGAGCAGCAGCTTCGCCAGGCGCAGAAGATGGAGGCGGTAGGCCAGCTCACAGGCGGCATCGCGCACGTCTTCAACAACATGCTCGCCGTGGTGATCGGCGCGCTCGACCTGCTCGAGCGGCGGATCGCGCAGGGCCGCACCGACATCGACCGCTATATCGTCGCGGCGCGCGACGGCGCCACCCGCGCCGCCGCGCTCACCCCGCGGCTGCTGGCATGCTCGGGCAAGATGCCGCTCGCCGCCGTCCCCGTCGACGCCAACGCCATGGTCGAAGGCATGATCGAGCTGCTCGCGCGCACGCTGGGGGAAGCCGTCACCGTCGAGACCCGGCTCTCCGACGGGCTCCGCCCGGCGCTCGCCGATCCGAACCAGCTCGAGAACGCGATCCTCAACCTGTGCGTCAACGGCCGCGATGCCATGGCGGGCGGCGGCAGGCTGACGATCGAAACCGCTTTTGTTGCTGCCGACGTGAACGAGGCACAGACACTCGGCGTCGAGCCGGGCAACTATGTCGCGATCGCGGTGCGCGATACCGGCTCGGGCATGCCGCCCGAAGTTGCCGCGCGCGCCTTCGACCCGTTCTTCACCACCAAGGGTGTCGGCAAGGGCACCGGACTGGGCCTGAGCCAGGTCTTCGGCTTTGCGCGGCAATCGGGCGGGACGGTGCGGATCGAGACCGAGCAGGGCCAGGGCACGCGCGTCAGCCTCTATCTTCCGGTCTATCACGGCCAGATCGACGCGGCTGCACAGGCCGGCGAAGTGGCCGATGCCGAACGCGCGCGGCCGGGTGAAACCGTGATGGTCGTCGAGGATGAGGAACGCGTGCGCGGCTTTTCGGTCGAGGCGCTGCGCGAACTCGGCTACGATGTGGTCTCCGCAGTCGACGGGGTCGAGGCACTGGCGATGATCGAGGACGGCGTGACCGTGTCGCTGCTGTTCACCGACGTGGTGATGCCCGAGATGAGCGGCCGCGAGCTCGCCCGGCGCGCCCGCGAGCGGCTGCCCGAACTGAAGGTGCTGCTGA
>JASLBO010000533.1 GCA_030146605.1 Sphingomonas sp.
GCTTCTGTTCGATGAAACCCAGTGCGAAAAGCGTGGCGTCGCTGTTCGGGTATGTTCCTACCGACCTCTAGCGGTGTCTGTCGTGTAAGGTCTGCGTCAATCAGCGGCATTTTGTCGAAATCATGGTCTTCACCTGCAAAGTGTTTCAGGTGTTTTCCGACATAACCAGCGGCACCTTTTACCTTTTGATGGATAATGTCGAGGCGCCGAGCTTCCATGCTTTTTGCTTCTTGGGGGACATCAACAAACGGGCCGCTTGCCATATCGGCCATCTCCCTCTGAGTTCTTTCGATCCCATCGATTAAACTATTCGTTATTTGCAGCATGACACGCTTTGGAGCGACTGACTTGAAATTTTCTACGAAACTAACTGTCGGACTTAGCAGGGAATCAAAAGAATTGATTGTTGTTTGGAATGAAGCGAGCCCCTGGCCAAGCTGATTTTCGAGAGCGCTGAGCCGGTCTGTCTGCGCCTTCTCAAACGATGCTAGCTGCTGCTTCAACCTTTCTTCTAAGCCTTCGATCTGACCCGACTGAGAAAGAAAAAGTCGTTCGGCTTTAGTGCCTATCCACGCCAGATAGAATAATATGGCAAGCGCGATGACCATTGCCGAACCGGAAATCCATGGCGAAACCGACAGCAACGCGGTGAGAAATTTACCGGCCACGGGATAGTCCGCCAGAAACTGCTGCACAGCTTGTCGTTGGCTCTCCAGCCACCACAGAAGTGCGAAGGCACCCCACAACAGCGTCCCGAGCGACAGAAGGAGCGCTGCCGCTCGTAGCGGGAGTTTCTTGACGAACTTGAGCACGGCACCCCTCCGCCGACTCGCTCCAAGCGCGCCGACTCATGTCAGGATCGCCGAATACAGGATTTGGACGCACATGTCCTAAGGGGATAAGTGCCCCCTTTCCTACAGCCCGCGAAATCCATACACCCTGATCGATTGGCGATTCGACAGGAGGGGTCTTCATGCAAAACCGTGTTCCCGTCCCGCGCGTGGCGCGGCCGGATTTACCCGACTTCGCGGCGGTGCCCCGCAAGGGCAACCGGCACGACGGCTGGATTCCCGAGCGGCAAAAGGCGTTCATCGCGGCGCTCGCCGACACGGGTTCCGTCCGGCGCGCGGCGGCGATGGTCAATATGTCGCAGGCCAATGCCTATGCGCTGCGGCGCGCGGCCGGCGCCGAAGGGTTTCGGCGGGCGTGGGACGCGGCGCTCGATTTCGGGCTGGCGCGGCTGAAGGACCTCGCCTTCGAGCGCGCGATAGAGGGCGAGCTGGTCCCCGTCTTCGTCGGCGGCAAATTGATGGGCTTCCGTCGCAAGCACAACAACGCGCTGCTGATCTTCTGCCTGCGCCATTATGGCCGCGACGCTGCGGGCAAGCGCACCACGATCAACTATTTCTCGGCGCAGGCGAGCGCCGCGGGCGGAAGCGTCGTCGACGGCGGGAGCATTGCGGCGGCGCAGGCGAGCGCGACGATGCAGACCGTCACCGGCGGGGACGGTGCCGGCGGGGGCGAGGCCGGGGCGCTGTACGATGACGCGCTCGCGGCGGCGCTGGCGGGTTTTGCCGGGGTGACGCTCGATGCCGAGGCCGAAGCGGCGGTGGCGGCGGCGATCGCGGCGTGCGCCGAACGCCGCGCCATTGCCGATTCGGCGCTCTGCGTCGGCGGCGAGGCAGCTGCGGACGTGGCCGAGGACGATCCGGGGGAGCCCTTCGTGCGCTTGCCGTTCGACGGCACGCCCTATCGCGGGGCGCTGGAGCCGGCGATGCTGATCGAGGAAGACGAGGCGTGGATGCCGGCGGAGGAGGCGGGGACGACGGAGGAAGCGCCGCGGGACGGGCGCGCGCCTAGCTGCCAGCCATCTCCAGCAGCACTGCCCATTCCGCGTCGCGGACCGGCGTCACCGACAGCCGCGACTGGCGGAGCATCTCCAGATCCTTGAGCCGCGGCTCGGCCTTGATGTCGGGGAGGGGAACCGGTTTGGCGAGCTTCTCGACCGGCTTGACCGCGACGCTCGCCCATTTGCCGTCGTCGCCGTCGGGGGCCCATGCGCGGGTGATCTCCATCACGCCGACCACGGCCTTTTCGGTGTTCGAATGGTAGAAGAAGGCGCGGTCGCCGGGCTGCATCTCTTTCAGGAAATTGCGCGCGGTATAATTGCGCACGCCGTTCCATTCGGTGGTGCCGTCGCGGACCAGATCGTCCCACGAATAGGCATCGGGTTCGGAGCGGAGGAGCCAATACGCCATAGGGCGCAGCGATTACCCGGCTAAACGCGCAATGAACACCCGATTTCGAACCCGTTCAGCCGCGGCGCGTTAGTCTTTCACCTCAGCGCCGCGACTCCACCCCCGGGCCCTCCGGCGCGCGTAACGAGAGGAGAGTGAAATGGCCAATTTCGTCACGAAGGCCGTGCTCGGCACGGTTCTCGGTGCGAGCGTGTTGACCGCGGTGGCGCCGACCGCCGAGGCGCAGCGCTATCGCCGCCATCACCACCGCGACAATACCGGCACCGCGATCGTCGCGGGCATCGCCGGGCTCGCGATCGGCGCGGCAATCGCCGGCGGCGACCGCTACGACCGCCGCTACGATTACGACCGGCGCTATTATCGCAACCGCGGCTATTAC
>JASLBO010000541.1 GCA_030146605.1 Sphingomonas sp.
GCAAGCGTCAGCGAGGTCCAGTCGCACGAAGCGCACGTCGGGAAAGGCCGCATCGAGACCGCCCAGCGTTCGAACCACGGCACGCACCTGATGGCCGGCCAAGGTCAGCTCGGCCAGTATTTGCCGGCCAATGAACCCGCCCGCGCCGAGCACCATGATATGCATCGTTCCACCCCCTGGGGGCCGATAGCGCGTTCGGCGCAGCCCGGCAGCTTCAATTCGCCGGTCAGCCCAGCCGGCGAATCAGCTCCTGCGCCGCTGCGGGCGCACGGACCTTACCTCCGTGGATGAAGAAGACGAACGTCTCGCGCGGGGTTGCCGCCGGCACGTCCGCGGTGACGTAAGGAAGGCTCTCCGGGCGCCCGCCGTCGGCCCATATCCTCGCCGCCTCGGTCCAGCGCGGGAATTCGCTCTCGGGATAGCAGAGCGGATTGTCGTCCTCGCCGGCCTCGAGCCGGGCATAGACGAAGTCGCCGGTGATATCAGCGATCGCCGGATATTGCGGCGAATCGGCATAGACGAGCGCAACCCCCGCATCACGGCACATCGCGACGAACTCCGGCACGTGGAAGCTGTCGTGGCGCACCTGGATCGCATGGCGCAGCTTCACCCCGGCCTCCTCGCGCGGGAGCAGTGCCAGGAAAGCGCGGAAATCCTCCGCATCGAACTTCTTGGTCGCCATGAACTGCCAGAAGATTGGTCCGAGCCTGTCGCCGAGCTCGACCAATCCCTGCGATACGAACCGCCGGACCGAGTCGCCCGCCTCGGCGAGCACCTTCCGATTGGTGCAGAAGCGCGACCCCTTCACCGTGAAGACGAAGCCGTCGGGCACCGTCTTCGCCCAGCCCTCGAAGGTCGCGGGCTTGAAGGTCGAATAATAAGTGCCGTTGATTTCGATCGCGCTCAGCTGGCGCGAGGCGAATTCGAGTTCCTTCTTCTGCGTCAGCCCTTGGGGATAGAAGGTGCCGCGCCACGGCTCGAAGGTCCAGCCGCCGATGCCGATTCGAATAGGTGCGCTTGCCATCCGGCGGGTCTAGCCGAGAAAGTGCGTCCGGTCAGTCCCGGAAACTGCGCTCGAATTCAGGGAAGCCGCCGCCAGGTCTGCGACTTGCAGATCACCCCGAACAGCACGCAGCCCTTGCCGATCATCGTGTTCGCATCGGCGAAGCTGATCGTGCCCGAAAAGGTCTTGCGGATATCGGGGACGAACACCTTGCCACGCCACTTGCCGCTGCCGGCGGGCTCGAGGTCGCGGAACAGCCGGGTGCCGATCAGATTCTCGGTGCCGCCGCGGCGCGCGTCGGCCTGTGCCTTGGCGTTGGCCCAGGTCACGGTGCCGCATAGCCGGGCGCCGCATTTGTCGATGCGGACGTGGACGCTGTTGCTCGGATTGCGCCATTCAGTGGCGACCGGCGGTGCGGGCTCGTCGGCCAAAGCGGGAGCGGCGACAGGCAGCGCGACGAGCGCGGTCGCGAGCAATTTGGGAATCACGGACTTCATCACAGACCCTCTCTCGAACACCGACAATGGCTCTCCGGTGAACGACACCGAATCTGGAAATCGCAGATGTGCCGCACAAGGCGCCGATTTGGCAATGGAACGTTGGGGAGGTACGCGTCGCGCAAAGCGTAGCTTCTCGTCGGTCGTGATCCAGCGCTGCTGGATCACTGCGAGAAGCTGGAGCGGGCGAAGGGATTCGAACCCTCGACCCCGACCTTGGCAAGGTCGTGCTCTACCCCTGAGCTACGCCCGCTCTGGCGTCTGGCCCCGTTGCGACTGGCGCTTCGGGGCGGGTGAGGCGCGGCCACTAGCAGCGGGTCTCGGGCAGTGCAAGCCCCCTGAAGCGATTCGGGAAAAGGCTTGGCGCGCGCCGCGCAAACCCCCACATAGCGGCGCAACCCGACATTACGCCCAGGAGCATCGCTTTGGCCACGCTTGGACTGTCCCCGCAAGAGAAGGAAGCCGTCGAAGCCTTCCGCCGAGACGTCGTCGAGCCGTCGATGACCAGCCTCGTCGTCATCGATTTCTGGGCCGAATGGTGCGGGCCGTGCAAGGCGCTCACCCCGGTGCTCGAAAAGGTGACCGCGGATTACGCCGCCAAGGGCGTCAAGCTCGCCAAGGTCGATGTCGACGCGAACCAGTTCATCGCCGCGCAATTCCAGGTGCGTTCGATCCCGACGGTCTACGCGATGTTCCAGGGCCAGCTCGTCGCCGACCTGACGACCGCGCGCACCGAGACCCAATTGCGCACGATGCTCGACCAGATATTGCGCCAGCTGCCGGTGCAAGGCGAGGAAGCCGAGTCCGAGGCCGAGCTGGAGCCGCTGATCGCGATGGGCGAGCAATTGCTCCAGGACGGCGACAATGAACGCGCTCTCTCGATCTTCGAGCAGATTGCCGAGATGGCGCCCGAACATCCTCAGATCGCCGCGGGCCGCGCCCGCGCACTGGTGGCGCTGAGCCGCGTCGACGAGGCCGAAGCGGCGCTGGCCGCACTGCCCGAGGACGCGGCGAAGGGTCCCGAGATCGAACGCGCGCGTGCGGCAGTCGCGCTCGCCCGCGAAGCAACGCCAGTCGAGGACCTTTCGGGGCTCGCCGCCCGGGCCGCAACCGGCGACATG
>JASLBO010000018.1 GCA_030146605.1 Sphingomonas sp.
GCCCGTCGCCGCGCCCAGCGCGCCGCTGTCTTCCGCGAAGCGAATCTCGATGTTAGGATAGGTGGGCTGCGAAGAACCGCCTCCGCCGTTGGGATAGGAAAGCTGGCGCAGCCTTTTGTCGAGCAACATACCGCCATTGGCGGTCTCGATGGAGACGCGGCCGTCGGGCTGATCGCGAACGTTGACTGCGATCAGTCCGCTCAATTCCTCGATCGCGCTCATCCGCTGGTCGGCGGCGCCGCCGACATTCTTGCCCTGCCCGGTCGCGGCGGCGACGGTACCGTTGAGATCGTGGATGCGCTTGAGCAGGCTGTTGATCTTGTCGACCGAATAGCCGACCTCCGATTCCACGTCGCCGCGCAGCCCGTTCACGTCGGTCTGGAGCTGCTGCATCGAATCGATCGCGTCCTGCACGTCGGACGTGAAGACGGCGACGGTCTGCGCCGAAGATTGCGACCCGGTCATTGCCACTGCCGAAGCCGAGATCGCGTCGAGCCGCGCCGGCAGGCCCGAGGCCGCGCCCGGCTGGCCGAGCAGCGACTGGAGCCGGTCGAGATAGCCCGAAGTGACGTCCGCGCGGCCATAATCGCCCGCACGGCGATAGACATTGGCTTCGAGGAAGCGGTCGGCGATGCGGCTGGGCTCGCCCACCACGACGCCGGCCACCTGGCCCGAGACCACGCCGGTGGTGAGGTTGACGCGCTCGCGCGCGTAACCCGACACGCCGACATTGGCGATGTTGTTCGAAACCGAGCGGAGTCCGGCCTGGGCTGCTGCCAGGCCGGAAACCGCGGATCCGAGGATGTGATTGAGCGACATCGCGTGTGGTTCTCGGATATTGGAGGATTAACGCTTCAGGTCGCTCACTTCGCGGAGCATGTCGTCGACGGTGGTGATGATCTTCGACGAGGCGCTATAGGCGCGCTGGAAGCGGATCATGTTGGTGAACTCGCCCGCGAGATCGACGGTCGAGGCTTCCAGCGAGTTGGAAGCGATCGCGCCCGCGCCGAGCTGACCCGGTGCATTGAGCGTCATGCCGCCCGAGGCGCGGCTGATCGTATAGGCGTTGCCCGACAGACGGGTGAGGCCGTCCGGGTTCTGGAAGGTCGCGATCGGCAACTGAAACACCGAACGGCTCGAGCCGTCGGAGAAGATCGCATTGACCACGCCTTGCTTGTCGATCTCGACCGACGAGAGGTTGCCGAGCATGCCGCCGTCGACGTTCGACGAAATCAGCGAGCTCTCGGAGCCGGACTGGGTGATGCCGTCGATGCCGTCGTCGCTGCCGAGCGCCAGCGTGATCGGAACCGAACCGGCAGCGTTGGTCCAGGTGACGTTGAGCGGGGCGAACAATGCCTGGGTCGAACCGGCCCGGTCGAGGCTGCCGTCGCCGTTGAACTTGATCTCGCCGCTGGCGAGCATGCCATTGACGGCGGTGACGTCGCTGGCCGGGTTCGCATAGACTTCGCTCTGCCAGGTGTTCGGGCCGGTCTTGATGAAGCCCATCGTAACGCGGTGCGTGCCACCCTGGGCGTCCGACACGTCGAACGAGCGGGAGAATTGCGGCGTCACCGTGCCCGAGGCCATGCCACCGACCGCATAAGCAGGAGGACCTGCGTAGGTCGCGGTGGTCGACTGCAAGTTCATGCGCGCCTGGATGCGCGTCGTCGGCGAAGCGGTGCCGACCAGGTCGCTCACGCGCACCGGCTCGAGCGCTGCGATGCTCCCGGTGTTGGTGTACTCGCCGGTGGCGTCGAGGGGCCAGCCATAAAGATAGAGGCCGGCGGGATTGCGGAGGAAGCCTTCCTCGTCCGGACGGAATGCGCCGGCGCGGGTATAGGCGACGTCGCCGGTCGAGTCCGAAGTGGCGCGCGTCACGAAGAAGCCGCCGCCGTCGATCGCGAGATCGGTGCTGCTGCCCGAGGCCTGGAGCAGACCCTGCTTCGAGACCATCGACATCGGCGCCGCGGCGACGCCGCCTGCCGAATAGTTGCTCTTGGTACGGCCGTCGGTGACCATGGTGCGGAACTGGGCTTCGACGCCCTTGTAACCGACGGTGTTGATGTTGGTGATATTGTCGGCGACGGTCGCCATTGCGCTCGCTTGAGCGCTGAGGCCGGACACACCGGCGTAGAGAGCGGAATAAAGGCTCAAGTCATACACTCCTGACGACGCCCGCGGATCGATCGCGCAGGCCACAGGTGTATTCTAGGAGGACCGCAGACCGAACCAAACGCCCGGCAAAATTTGCCTAGCAAAAAACCTGATCGCCGCGTCGCGCCTATAATGGAGAAAAGGCACTCGAAAGGTTTGTTCTTATGCTCCGCATTACGCTTCGCGACGGCGAGAAGGCGATCGTCAATGGCGCCGTCCTGCGCGCGGTCGGCCGCACGCAGATCGCTGTCGAAAACCAGGTGTCGATCCTGCGCGGCCGCGAGGTCATGCAGCCCGAGGAAGCGACCACCCCCGCGCGCCAGCTCTATTTCGCCGCGATGCTCGCTTATATCGATCCGGCCAATCGCAGCCAGCATCAGGACAACATCGTCGCGCTGATCGGCAATCTGGTCGCCACGCTCACCACCCCCGAGGCGCGCACCGCGTGCATCGCCTTCGCGCATGATGTCGCGCAGAACGACTATTACACCTCGCTCTCGGCCGCGCGCGAGCTGATCGGCTTCGAGGACGTCGCGACCGAAGCTCAGGCCGCGTAAGGGACCGCCGCACGTGCAGACTCTCGCCAGCGCCGCCCGCGCGATCCGCACGATGGTGCCCGATCGCCGCTTCGGCAGCGTCGTCGCGGTTCGCGGCGCGCTGATCGAAGTGGAGGGGCTCGCCGGCGTCGCGCAGATCGGCAGCCGCGTCGAAATCCAGGGTTCCAACGGCAAGGTCGAAGCCGAAGTCACGGCGCTCGATCGCAACGTCGCGCTCTGCCTTCCCTTTGTCGACCCGCAGGGCGTCGGCCTCGGCTCGCGCGCCGAGCTGGCCGCCGGCCAGTTCAGCATCCGCCCGTCCGCCGCATGGCTCGGCCGCATGATCGACGGCCTCGGCCGGCCGGTCGACGGCCTCGGCACGCTTCCCAACGGCGCCGACCCGCAGCCGATCAAGGCCTCGCCGCCCGCAGCCTCCAACCGCGCACGCGTTGGCCACCGCATCGAGACCGGGGTTCGCACGCTCGACATGTTCGCCCCGCTCTGCATCGGCCAGCGCCTCGGCCTGTTCGCCGGCTCGGGCGTCGGCAAGTCCGTCCTGCTCTCCATGCTCGCGCGCTGGACACAGTGCGATGTCGCGGTGATCGGTCTGATCGGCGAGCGTGGCCGCGAGGTTCAGGAATTCATCGAGGACGATCTGGGCCCCGAGGGCATGGCCCGATCGGTCGTCGTCGTCGCCACTTCGGACGAGCCCGCGCTGATGCGCCGTCAGGCCGCGTGGACCACCCTCGCCGTCGCCGAACATTTTCGCGATCAGGGCCTCAACGTTCTCTGCCTGATGGATTCGGTCACCCGTTTCGCGATGGCGCAGCGCGAGATCGGTCTCGCCTCGGGCGAGCCGCCCGCGACCAAGGGCTATACCCCCACCGTCTTCGCCGAATTGCCCCGTCTGCTCGAGCGCGCCGGCCCTGGCGAACCCGGCAAGGGCATGATCACCGGCCTGTTCACCGTCCTCGTCGACGGCGACGATCACAACGAGCCGGTCGCCGACGCCGTCCGCGGCATCCTCGACGGCCATATCGTGATGCGCCGCGCGATCGCCGAGCGCGGCCGCTATCCGGCGATCGACGTGCTCAAATCGGTGTCGCGTACCCTGCCCCATTGCATGAACGACGAACAGAACGCGACGCGTCTCGCCGCGCGCAAATTGCTGGCGACTTATGCGGATATGGAAGAAATGGTCCGCCTCGGCGCCTATAAGGCCGGCTCGTCCGAAGAAGTCGACCGCGCCGTCGCGCTCGCCCCGCAGATCGAGTCACTGATCAATCAGGGCAAGAACGGCCGCGGCAATGCCGATGCCGGCTTCGCCGCGCTGGCCGAAATCACCAGCAGCGAGCTGTTCGCCGCCGAGCCTCTCGGGATCGCCGCATGACTCCGTTCGACACTGCGCTGCGCGTCCACCGCCGCGAAGTCGATGCCGTCAAGGTATCGATCAGCGTCGAGGTCGAGCG
>JASLBO010000030.1 GCA_030146605.1 Sphingomonas sp.
CGACCGTATCGGCACGCAGCACATCGTCGTCGTCGCAGATCATCACGAATTCGCCGTCGGTGCGCGCCATGCCGAGATTGAGCGCGACCGACTTGCCGGCATTGTCCTGGCGGACATAGCCGACGCCCTCGATCCCGGCGACGATCGCGGGCGTGTCGTCGGTCGAGCCGTCGTCGATCACGAGCAACTCGTCCGAGGGGCCCATCTGCGCGCGGACGGCATGGATCGATTCGACGATATAGGCGGCCCGATTGAACGTGGGCAGCAGGAAGCTGATGCGGGTCAACGCGTTACCTCGTGTGAGCGGCGGGCAGGACTGAACGGGGCATTAGAGCGGGAAAGGGCCATAGACCGCCTCCATCGCCCGGATCTGCCGATCGTTGCCGTCACCCTCGATATTGTCGACGCGAAGACCAACCTGCTGGGTCGCCGGCCATTCGATGAAGTCGATCCACCCATGGACGCGGCGATGACGCACCCCTTGGCGGCGCGCCATCCAGTAAAACCAGATATCGTCGCCTTGCGGGCACAGCGCAGTGAATCGCGCGCGATCGAACACATCCGGGTGGAGGCTGCCGGGCGGATAGAGCACGCCGCCGATCCCGGTGGGGAACAGCGCGGTGCCGGGCTCGGCCTCGATCCGCGCTGTCGCCATCTCCCAGTCGCGATAGGGGAGGACGCCCGAGGCATCGGGCCGCGCGAGATGCGCGCGCCAACCGATGATGCCCGGCTTGGTGGGATCATGTGCCGCGACGAGCCCGGCGAGCCAGTTCGGCGGATAATAGACATCGTCGTCGGCGGTCACGTGCACTGCTTCGGGCCAGTGCTCGAGCGCCGGGATGAGCTTCTTGTACGAGCGCAGATCGTCGCAGCCGCGGATCTCGAGGCCATGCGGCCCGAGCTGCCGCACCTCCTGTGGAAGCGCAGTCATGTCCTTGTCGGCGAGCCAGAGGATCGTGCGATCGGCGGCGAGCGACTGATCGAGCAGACTGCGCAGCGTCGGCGCCAGCGTCGGGAAGCGCGCGGGATAGGAGGTGAGGTTGACGATCAGCGGGGTGGCGAGCCCATGCGGACGGCGCTGCGCAATCGTCGGGAAGGCCGCCACGGCAGCATGCGCCGCGCGATCGAGGCGCGCGCGCTGCTTTCGCTTCAGCCATTGCCGGATGCGCCATGCGCCGAACATCATCTGCCTCCCTGTGCGTGCCCCCTCGCATTGTGTAGCAATATCGGTCAATGACGATGTTGCGTTGCAACAATCGGGCTCGCGCGTTGCGCGTGTCCGGGTTAGGGGTGGCGCAATTTCCTGTCCTGGTTCCGGGCCCCTGACCTTTATGAGTTCTTCCCCGCCAGGCGAGTCTGCGCCTTCCTTTGGCCGCAAGGCCGCGAGCAGCGCCGTTTTTCTGGGTATCACCCAAGTCGTGCGGCTCGTCCTCACCGTGCTTTCGACGATCGTCATCTCGCGCCTGCTGTCGCCCGACGATTATGGCGTGATGGCGATGGCGGCGCCGGTGGTCGGCTTCATTGTCCTGTTTCAGGACCTCGGCCTCGGATCGGCGACGATTCAGGCGCGGACGATGACCCCCGGGCAATCGAACGGGCTGTTCTGGATCAACATGGCGGCGTCGACGGCGATTTTCTTCGCGCTGCTGCTTTGCGCGCCGCTGGCCGCATGGTTCTACGACGATATCCGCGCGGGCTATATCACCGCAGCCAGCGCAGTGGGGGTATTGCTGTCGGGAACCGCGCTCCAGCACAGCGCGCTGCTCAATCGCGACATGCGCTTCGGTGTGCTGAGCGCGATCGACATCGCCAACGCCGTGGTGACCTTTCTCGGCGCGCTGATCGCCGCCTATCTGCTGCGCAATTATTGGGCGCTGTGGATCGGGACGATGGCGGGGGTGTTGGTTCAGGTCGTGCTGACATGGGCCGTGACGCCGTGGCGGCCGAGCTGGAAGATCAGCCTGGCGGGCACCGGCCAGATGGCGCGCTTCGGCGGCAATCTCACCGGGTTCAACGTGCTCAACTTCGTCGCGCGCAACGCCGATAACGTGCTGATCGCAAAATTCGCGGGGAGCGTCGCGCTCGGGCTGTACGACCGAAGCTTCAAGCTGATGATGCTCCCGCTCCAGACGATCAACGGCCCGCTCGGACGGCTGATGCTGCCGATCCTCAGCCGGCTGCGCGACGAGCCGGAACGCTATCGCCGCTCGTTCTTGCTCGCGGTGCGCGCGATCCTGCTGATCGCGACGCCGGGGATCACGGTGGCGGTCGTTACCAGCGATCGGCTGATGATCTTCCTGCTCGGCGAGACCTGGGCGGCGGCGGGCCCGATCTTCTTCTGGCTGGGTCTGGCGAGCCTGCTCCAGCCGGTCTCGAACGCCACGGGCTGGCTGTTCATCAGCAGCGGGCGCGGGCGCGAGATGTTTCGCTGGGGCATGGTCTCGACCGTGACCACGCTGATCGCGATCCTGATCGGCCTGCGCTGGGGCGTCGAAGGCGTGGCGATGAGCCTGTTCATCGTGCTGCTGCTGCGCACGCCATTGCTCAATGCCTATTGCGTGCAGGGCACGAGCGTGCGGACGCGCGATCTGTATCTGGTGATGCTCGAGCCGGGGCTGGGCGCGATCGCGGCGGCGCTATTGGTCCATGCGATCGCGGGCATGATGTCGACCGCGGTTTTGCTCTGTGTGGCGATGCCGCTGGCATATGCGCTGGGGCTGCTCGCGCACATGCTGACCAGCCCGGGGCGTGCGCTGCTGGCCACGATGTTCGAAATGGCTACCGGCCTCGTCGCTTCGGTCCTGCAGCGCGTGCGGCCTCGCGGGGCACCGGCGAAGCCGTGAGCCGCGCCTCCAATTCCTCGTCCGCGCCTCAGGAGGCCGCTGCTTGAAGCTGCTCTACATCGTCCACGATCTTCACGATTCGGCGGTGATCCGCCGGGTTCAGATGCTGCACGCCGCGAAGGTGGAGGTCATCGTCGCCGGTTTCCGGAGGCGCGACGCGGTCCCCGCCGATGTTGCGGGCGCGCCGGTGATCGACCTCGGGCGGACGCAGGACGCGCGCTTCGTCCAGCGCGTGACCGCGGTGCTCCGCAATGTCGCGCTGCCGGGCCGGTTGCTGGCCGCCGCGCGTGGCTGCGACGTGATCGTCGGGCGCAACCTCGAGGCACTTGCGCTGGCGCTTCGCGCGCGCAAGGCGGCGCCCAACGCCCGCCTCGTCTACGAGTGCCTCGATATCCATCGGCTGCTGCTGGGTGGATCGGCACCGGCACGCTTGCTCCAGGCGATCGAGGCGCGAATGCTCGCGCGGGTCGATCTGGTCCTCACATCGTCCCCGGCATTCGAACGCGATTATTTCGCGCACCGGTCAACGCTCGGCGCCCCGGTGATGCTGCTGGAGAACAAGCTGCTCGTGCTCGACGGCGCCCCGCCGCAGCCCCTCGTCCCGCCCGCGGGGCCGCCTTGGGTGATCGCGTGGTTCGGGATGCTGCGCTGTGCGCGGACCTTCGACATCCTTGCGGCGCTCGCTGCGAAACATGCGGGCCTGATCGAAGTCCATATCGCGGGCCGCCCGTCGCCCGCGGTGTTCGAGGATTTCGAGGCGCGCGTCGCCGCGGCGCCGCACCTGCGCTATCTCGGGCCCTACGCAGCCGAGGATCTGCCGCGGCTCTACCAGCCCTGCCATTTCGCCTGGGCGATCGATTATTTCGAGGAAGGGCTCAACTCGAAATGGCTGCTCCCCAATCGGCTGTACGAAGCCGCCAGCTTCGGGGTCGTGCCGATCGCGCTCGCCTCGGTCGAGACCGGCAAATGGCTCGGTGGGCATAAAGCGGGGCTGACGATCGATGACGGGCTGGAGGCACTCGGGGCGCTCGGCACGCTGTTGCAGGCGGACTATGCGGCGCTCCATGCAGGGGTGACGGCACTCGATCCGGGCGATCTCACCGCGACGATCGCGGACTGCCGCGCGCTGCGAGACGCGCTCGAAGGAAAAAGCGCGTGAGCGGCGCGCTGGTCGTCATCCCGACGCTCAACGAGCAGGAGCATATCGGTGCGCTGCTGGATCAGCTGCGCGCCGATCCGGCCGCGCAGCGGATCGTCGTCGCCGATGGCGGCAGCACCGACGACACGCGGCGCATCGTCGCCGAACACGCGGCCGCGGATACGCGCGTGACATTGCTCGGCAATCCCGATCGGATCCAGAGCGCCGGGATCAACCGCGCCGTCGCGCGCTTCGGCGATACGGCGCGCTGGCTGGTGCGCGTCGATGCGCATTGCCTGTATCCTGATAATTATGTCGGAGGCCTCGTCGGCACCGCGAAGGCGACCGGCGCGGTTTCGGTAGTGGTGCCGAT
>JASLBO010000057.1 GCA_030146605.1 Sphingomonas sp.
ACAGCCCGTCGCGATGCGCGCCCGAGCGGATCGGCGGATTCATCTGCGCAAAGGTGCCGAGCCGCGGATAGGCGTCCTCGCCCGCCAGCGTCAGATGCTGCGGGGTGACTTCGCAGGTCGCGACGTCCTTGTTCCGGCCCAGCAATTCGAGCTCGGCCGGGGTCGTGACGTGAAGCACGTGGATCCGCCGCTTTGCCTCCCGCGCCAGCCGCAGGATGCGCTGCGTCGCGAGAAGCGCGCTTTCGTCGTCGCGCCACACCGGATGCGAGGCAGGGTCGCCGGTCACCCGCTCGTCGAGCCGGGCGTTCATCCGCGCCTCGTCCTCGGCATGGATCGCGACGCGGCGCTTGCCCGAGGCGAGCACCCGCGCCAGCTCCGAATCCTCGGCGACCAGCAAATCGCCGGTCGATGCGCCCATGAAGATCTTGACCCCCGCGGTGCCCGGCAGCCGCTCGAGCTCGCTGAGCTGCGGGGCGTTGGCCGCGGTCGCGCCGACATAGAAAGCATGGTCGCACCACATGCGATCCTTTGCGCGCGTCAGCTTGTCCTCGATCGCCTCGGCGCTGTCGGTATTGGGTTTGGTGTTGGGCATCTCGAACACGGCGGTCACCCCGCCGAGCACCGCCGCGCGGCTGCCGCTCTCGAGATCTTCCTTCGTCTCGAGCCCCGGCTCGCGGAAATGGACTTGGCTGTCGATCACGCCCGGCAGCACGTCGAGTCCGGTGCAGTCGATCGTCTCGCCGGCATCGCCGACATGGCCGATCGCAACGATGCGGCCGCCGCTGATTCCGACATCCACTTCGGCAGGTCCGCCGGGCAGATGCACGCGTCCGCCCTTAAGCTTCAGATCGACGCTCGTCATATCGCCCTCTTCCGTCTGGCCTCCCCGGCTCCTACCTGTTCCCCATGAGTGAAACCAGTCCCGGCACATGGCTATCCGACCGCGCCTTGCTGCGGGTGAGCGGCGAAGACGTACGCGGCTTCCTCCAGGGGCTGGTGACGCAGGATCTGGCGCTGCTCACGCCTGCCACGCCGCAATGGGCTGGGCTGCTGACTCCGCAGGGCAAGGCCTTGTTCGACTTCCTGCTCTGGGCCGACGAAGACGCGATCCTGATCGACTGCGAAGCCGCGCAGCGCGAGGCGCTGGCGCGGCGGCTGGGGCTGTATCGGCTGCGTCGTGCGATCCACATTGCGCCGGTCGAGGGGGGCGTCCATTGGGCGCGCGAAGCCGGAGCCGGAATTCCCGATCCTCGCCTTGCCGAACTCGGCTGGCGTTGGCTCGCGCCGGCAAGCGGCGCGCCCGCCGAAGCGTGGCTGGCGCATCGTCTGGGGCTGGGCGTAACCGAAGGCGTCGCCGAACTCGGTCAGGACAAGACGCTCTGGCTCGAATGCAACGCCGCCGAGCTGGGCGGCGTCAGCTTCACCAAGGGCTGCTATATCGGCCAGGAGAACACCGCGCGGATGCACTATCGCGCCAAGGTCAATCGCCGCCTGATCGTCGCGCCCGCCAGCGCGTCCGGCGACCGGACGCGCGCAGTCTATCCCGATCTCGATCGCATGGTCGAGCTTCGCCGGGTCGAGGCGTTGGGCGACGCATTGCGGCCGGAATGGCTCCGGCAGGCGCTTGTGCCGGCCACCGACTAGCGTCTGGTCAGTCTCCCGATGACTGAGATCCGCTGAGACAGAGCGTGGACTTGGGGAGTCGACCCGGAGCGACGCTCGCCGGAAGCCACGCAAAGAAAAAGGGAGGCCGGTTGCCCGGCCTCCCCAATTTCCTGTTCCGAAGAACCGTGGATTACTGACCCGAACCCGGGCCGTACATGATTTCCACGCGACGGTTCTGCAGTTCGCGGACGCCGTCGGCGGTCTCGACGCGCGGGCGGCTTTCGCCGAACGCTTCGGTCGAGATGACACCGTCGGAGATGCCGCGGCCCGACAGATAGCCCTTAACCGCGTCGGCGCGACGCTGCGAAAGGCCAACGTTGTAGCTCGCCGAACCCGAACGATCGGCGTGGCCTGCCAGCATGACCTGCGAGTTACCGCAGTTCTGATAGTTGCTGATGGCGTTGTCGAGGATGTTCGCGGCCTCCGGCGTGATGTCCGACTTATCCCAGTCGAAGAACACGATATACGGTCCGGGGGTGCACTGCACGACCGGGGCGACCGGCTCTGGAGCGGGCGGCGGGGTGTAGGGTGCCGGAGCCGGTTCCGGAGCGGCGACTGGCTCGGGCTCGGGAGCGCCGAAGTTGAACACCAGGCCACCCATGATGCTGTGCGACCGGAAACGGCCATACAGGTTGCGGCCTGCCGCGTCGACCAGTTCAGCGCCCGGGGCGTTGAAGAAGCGATACTTCAGCGAAACGTCGATATTGTCGTTGATCGGAGCGCGAACGCCGGCAATCGCCTGCCAGGCGACGACCGTGTCCGAATCGTCGACTGCATCGCCGTTGGTGTTGAGGGCAAGACGGCTCTTCACGCGCGCCACGCCGAGACCGGGACCGACAAAGCCCTGCACGCCGTCGTCATCGCCGAAGTCCCAGAGCGCGTTGACCATGAAGCTCAGCGCCGAGGTGCGGCCGCCTGCATAATCATAGGTGCCGGCCGGTGCGAACACGGTGGCGCCCGCGCCGTTCACGAACGGAAGGGTCGTGGTCGAGCGAAGACCGGTCACGTTCGCAGTGCGATAGCCGACTTCGGCTTCGAGGCGAACGACGCCGAGGTCGTAGCCGACGGTTCCGCCGACATCATAGCCGGCGCGGTGGTCGACGGTCGTGCTGTCGATAGCAGCACCAACGTCCCAATCGATGTCTTCGACGAGCATGGCGCCGCCCTCGACACCCACGTACCATGCACCGTCGCGTGCGAGTGCGGGTGTGCTGAGCGCGGTCGTCGCAAGTGCCAGAGTTACGGCAAGCTTCCGCATATTAATCCCCTTTCAAAGTTG